>JAPHUG010000387.1 GCA_026197195.1 Sedimenticola sp. | reverse complement strand
CTGGAGACAGACTTCTCCTTTGAGATTCCCGGACTTGCGCGCTTTCGTGTCAATGCATTCAATCAGGATCGGGGTGCCTCAGCGGTGTTTCGTACCATTCCTGCCAAGGTGCTGACACTGGAGGATCTGGGTTGCCCTGAGACCTTCAAGGATATTGTTAATGTCCCCCGTGGACTGGTGTTGGTGACCGGACCGACCGGTTCCGGTAAATCCACCACGCTGGCCGCGATGATGGATTACAAGAATGACACAGAGTATGGTCATATTCTGACGATTGAGGATCCGATCGAGTTTGTTCACACCAGCAAGAAGTGCCTGATCAATCAACGTGAGGTACATCGGGATACCCTGGGTTTCTCAGAGGCGCTGCGCTCAGCGCTGCGTGAAGACCCGGATATCATTCTGGTCGGTGAGCTACGTGACCTGGAGACCATTCGTCTGGCACTGACAGCCGCTGAGACGGGGCATCTGGTGTTTGGCACCTTGCATACCAGTTCTGCAGCCAAGACCATTGACCGTATTATTGATGTATTCCCGGCGGGTGAGAAATCCATGGTTCGTTCCATGCTGTCAGAGTCGTTACGGTCCGTAATTGCCCAGACCCTGATGAAAAAGGTAGGGGGTGGTCGGACCGCAGCCTGGGAGATCATGGTGGGTACGCCGGCGATTCGAAATCTGATTCGTGAGGACAAGGTGGCGCAGATGTACTCTGCCATTCAGACGGGTCAGGCGACGGGCATGCAGACCCTGGATCAGCATCTCCAGGAATTGGTTAAAAAGGGAATGGTCAGCCGGTTGGATGCACGGATGAAGGCGGCCAATAAAGAGATATTCTCTTGATACAGATGTAGCTAATGGAACCGACATTTGTTCGGTAGCGAGGGAAATGTGGACTTTAATGCACTGTTGAATCTGATGGCCCAGAAAAAGGCCTCTGACCTGTTTATCACTGCGGGGATGCCGCCCTGCATCAAGGTCAATGGCCGGATCATGCCGGTCGCAAAGAGCAAGTTCAATGATGAACAGGCACGGGAGCTGGTCATCGGTCTGATGTCGCCCGCCCAGCGGGAAGAGTTTACCCAGACCAATGAATGCAACTTTGCAGTTAGTTCCAAGGGGGCTGGGCGTTTCCGCGTTAGTGCCTTTGTGCAGCGTGATTCTGTCGGTATGGTATTACGTAGAATCGAGACCCGCATCCCAGAGATACAGGATCTGTTGTTACCGCCCATCCTGAAAGAGTTGGCGCTGGCCAAGCGGGGCATGGTGATCTTTGCCGGAGCCACCGGTACCGGCAAGTCCACCTCGTTGGCTTCACTGGTAGGTTATCGCAATCGCAACAGTTCGGGGCATATCATCACCATCGAAGACCCGATTGAGTTTATCCATAACCACGATGGTTGCATTATTACCCAGCGAGAGGTGGGTATTGATACGGAATCCTATCATGTGGCCCTGAAGAACACCCTGCGTCAGGCCCCGGATGTGATCCTGATCGGTGAGATCAGAACCCGTGAGACGATGGATCACGCCATCGCTTTTGCAGAGACGGGGCATCTGGTGCTATCAACCCTGCATGCCAATAATGCCAACCAGGCGTTGGATCGGATTATTAACTTCTTCCCGGAAGATCGACGCGATCAGGTGTTCATGGATCTTTCCCTCAATCTGCGCGCCATTGTCGCTCAGCAGCTGGTCAGACGACCGGATGGAAAGAGTCGCCGACCGGTAGTGGAGACCCTCATTAACACCCCACTGGCGGCGGACTTGATCCGAAAGGGTGAGGTGCACAAGTTGAAGGATCTGATGAAACGCTCAACAGAACAGGGCATGATGACCTTCGATCAGGCACTCTACAAACTCTACACCGAGGGTGAGATTACCTATGAAGATGCCATACTGCATGCTGATTCAGCGAATGAAGTCCGCCTGATGATCAAACTGGGTGGTACCGATGCTGAGCGTTATGCCGCTCGAATGAACACAGTTACACTGCTGGATCAGGAAGAGATGTAGCAGGAAGCCCTCTGCAAATGCAGGGGGCTGATCCCATCCGTTCAAACAGAAAAGACGGCGCGGGAGTCAAATACCGGGCCATCCACGCAGACACGCTTCATCGCTGGCCCGGACTCTGTTGCGACCTCTACGACACAGCCAGCACAGCCCCCAACCCCACAGGCCATAAACTCTTCCAGCGAGACCTGGCAAGGCAGATCAAATTCAGCCGCCAGTTTTGCTACACCCTCCAGCATGGGGTGAGGTCCGCAGGAGAAGATCTCCACGTCCCCCCTCTCCTCTGCAGAGAGGTTAGTCAGCCAGTGGCGGGCCAGGTCGGTCACGTAGCCCTCGAAGCAACCGGCAAAGCCTTGCAAGCTGGCCAGTCGGCTGGGTATCTGCCACTCATCCAGTAGCGGCATACTGGCGATCACATGCTCAGGCATAGCAGGTGTAAGGATGGTTGAAGGGTGAGGTTTGAACGGAAAAGGCACTTCAGAACCCAGGATGACCATGGGTTTGTAATCTTGATGGCCTGCCAGGCTCTGGGCGATGAAAACCATGGGCGGCATACCTACGCCACCACCGATTAACAGGGGCCGGGAACGTTCTGGGTGCAGTTCGAAGGGCTTGCCGATAGGGCCCATGATACTCAACTGCTCACCTTTTTTTCTCTGTGCCAGCAGTCGAGTCCCTTCACCAACCGCCTTGTAGAGGAAATCGACCCAACCCGCTTCTGCCGAGGTACGCATAATGGAGATGGGGCGTCGTAGCGGCTTGGCTCGATCACACTGGATGTGGGCGAAGCTGCCGGGCAGGGCCTTCTCCGCACAACGTGGGGCGTGGACGCGGAGTATATACTGCTCGCCCTCATAGGCTTCATGAGAGAGGATTTCCGCCTCTTCCACAAAAATGGTGTCGCGATGGCTTTTCGTGGTCATGTTTCGTATTACGCTACTGTTGAGCTGTCAGATTGGAAGACGATACGGCCTTCAAACAGGGTGTGCGTGACTTTTCCCTGGAACTCCCAGCCGATAAACGGGGTGTTGTGTCCAGCGCCAGGGATTTCATCTTTTTTCAATACCCAGTGTTGGTCTGGATCAAAAATGCAGATGTCTGCACTGCTGCCGGCATTGAGTCGGCCATAGGGAAGTTCCAGAATGTCAGCCGGACCGCTGGTGATGCGTGCAATGGCCTCTGATAATGAAAGCACCCCTTCGTCAACCAGCTTCAGGGTCAGCGGCAGGAGTGTCTGCAGGCCTGACATGCCGGTTGCTGTTGAGGGGAAGGGGGCCTCTTTGGCGTCATCTTTGAGTGGTTGATGGTCGGAGCAGATAGCCCCGATCACCCCTTTCGCCAAGGCGGAGCGGAGGGCATCCCGGTCAGCCAGACTGCGCAGTGGCGGGTTGAGGTGACAGTTACTGTCAAAATCCTCTATGTCCATCTCAGTCAGGTGCAGCTGGTGGGCCGCAACATTGGCAGAGACCGGCAGCCGTTGATGCTGTGCCTGTTCAATCATACGTGCGGCAGTGCCACTGGAGAGCAGGTGGAAATGGATGCGACAGCCGGTGTGTTCCGCCAGTGCCAGATCACGGGCCACGGCAACGGATTCAGCCGCTTCAGGGATGCCCGGTAGGCCCAGTCGGGCACTGACAGGGCCTTCGTGAGCGAAGCCATTGTTGCGTAGGTGCCGGTCTTCAGGGCGCAGGATGGCCATAATCCCGAAAGTGGCGGCATACTCAAGTGCCCGGCGCTCCACCAAGGTGTTTGAGAGGGGGGCATAACCATTGCTCATGGCTACACAGCCGGCCCGTTTCAGTGCAACCATCTCGCTCAGGTGTTCACCTGCCAGCTTCTGTGTCATGGCGCCTATTGGCAGGAGCCGGGCTTTGGCCGCTCTTTTGGCGCGACGAAGAATCAAGGTGACGACTGCGGGTGTATCGATCACCGGGTCTGTGTCGGGTGGGCAGCAGAGGGTGGTGATGCCGGCTTTGGCGGCGGCACTGGTCTCGCTGCTGATGGTGGCAATATGTTCGTCTCCCGGCTCACGCAGTCGTACACTCAGGTCGACCAGCCCCGGGCAGACTATTTTTCCGGTGGCATCTATAGTCTGCTGGGGGGTGAAGTTGTCCGGGCGGTCACCTACAGAGAGGATTTTGCCGTTGTGTATGTACAGGTTGCAGATCTGATCAATACGGTTGGCGGGGTCAATCAGTCGCCCGCCGAGTATCTGGATGCTGGTGCTTGCGCTCATCGTGCGGCGGCTCCCTGGGCCTGAGTTCCCATGGTCATCGACATTACCGCCATTCTGACCGCGATGCCAAAGCTTACTTGTTGAAGAATGACAGAGCGTGGGCCGTCAGCGACCTGAGAGTCCATTTCAACACCACGATTAATAGGACCAGGGTGCATGACAATGGCGTCTGGCTTGGCTGCTTTCAAACGTTTTTCGGTGAGACCATAGAGTTGAAAGTATTCGTGTTCGCTGGGAAGCAGGGCGCCGGTCATGCGCTCTTTCTGCAGTCGTAACATAATGATGACATCGACATCCTTGATCCCCTCTTCGAGATCATGAAAGACGTGTACACCCATGGTGCGTGGATCGGGTGGTAGCAAGGTGCGGGGTGCGATAACCCGGACCTCTGAGGTGCCGAGGGTATTGAGTGCCAGGATCTGCGAACGGGCGACCCGCGAGTGCAGGATATCGCCCACAATGGCCACCCGCAGTCCGGTGAATTCACCCTTGTGGCGACGTATGGTGAACATATCCAGCATCGCCTGGGTAGGGTGGGCGTGCTGGCCGTCACCGGCATTGATGACACTGATATGCGGGGCAGCGTGTGTGGCAAAAAAGTGGGCTGCCCCACTGTCTGAGTGACGAATGACGAACATGTCGACATGCATCGCTTCCAGATTTCTCAGGGTATCGAGAAGTGTTTCACCCTTGGTGGTGGATGAGGTACTCACATTCAGGTTGAGGACATCGGCAGAGAGGCGTTTGGCCGCAACTTCAAAGGTGGTACGGGTGCGGGTGCTGTTCTCAAAAAACAGGTTACAGATGGTCTTGCCGCGCAGGAGCGGGACCTTTTTTACCACTCGCTCTGAAACGCCGGTAAAGGACTCGGCAGTATCCAGTATCTCATTTAGCATCTCACGCTTGAGGCCGTCTATCGTAAGGAAATGCTTGAGTCTGCCGTTGTTGTCGAGTTGGATATTGGGCTTGCTCACGATGTTCCCCTGGTCTCCTGTTTTGAGGTGCCAATAATCAGGTTGAGCGGATCGGGCCCGGTCAGTGTGATCTGTTGTTCATGGGTCAGCGGCGGCCTGACCCCTACAATGCTGGGCTGAATTGGAAGTTCACGACCGCTGCGCTCAACCAGGGTCGCCAGAATGATGGAGGCAGGACGCCCATAATCAAATATCTCATTCATGGCGGCTCGAATGGTTCGGCCTGTTTGTAGTACATCATCCACCAGAATGATATGGCGATCTTCAACTTCAAACGGTATCTGTGACGGCTTGACCTTGGGGTTCATGCCGATTCGGGTGAAGTCGTCCCGGTAAAATGAGATATCCAGCGTGCCGAGAGGTTGCTCAATATTGAGTAACCGGTGCAGTCGCTCTGCCAGCCAGACCCCGCCGGTGTGTATGCCGATCATAGCCGGTTCAGTGGCTTGCTGTACTTCGAGTCGTGTTTTGATGGCTTGCGCCATCTCAGTGATGAGGCCTTCGATGGCTTCAGCCTGCATGTAGGGTTTATTCTCTTTCACTTAACCAGGTTTCCAGGATTAATTTAGCTGCCATAGCATCAAGCTCTTCATAGTTTTTTGCGGCCCGCCCCAGTTCCTGTCGTGCTATCTGAGAGGTCAAACGCTCATCGCTCATATACACGGGCAACCTGTATCGTCCTTCCAACTGCCTGGCAAAACGTCGTGCGAGTGGTGCTATTTCAGTCTCTCTGTCATCCATGTCAAACGGTAAGCCAACGATCAGGGTTTCCGGTT
>JAPHUG010000435.1 GCA_026197195.1 Sedimenticola sp. | reverse complement strand
TAATTCACCCACGACTATCTGATAATCAACGCGCGACGGCTCCGCAGCCATTGCGGCAAAACCTATCAGAAGAAGGAAAGGGGCGATGAGGTGTCTGATCCTCATTGATTGACCTTGAACACTTCAAGAGGTATCCCGGCCTGGTCAAGCAGGCGCGCATCCCTTCGCATAGCGACCCGAATCGCTTCAGCAATCTGGGCGATTTCATCTGCCCCGGCATCTTTTTGAATCGCCTTGCGCAGTGTGCCAAACTGCTTTTCAACCAGATACGTATGCTTTGCACCCAACTCCATGCGCATCGCCGCTTCCATCTTGCGGTCTTCAAATACACCGAAATAGGCACTCACCACCTCACGCTTGGCCTGCTTTTGCTCGCCCGCCAAGTACGCCTTTTCAGCTTGATTGATATGGACTATCACCTCTTCAGCCACGGCCTGCCAGTTGGCTTCTGCGGCCAATGCGCCCAGCGAAAGCATCACCATAACAAGCAGTAGCGCCACTCTTTTTATCATTTCAATCATTTACGCATACCCCGTGCAATCCAAACTGCGATAGATCGCATAGGTTTAAATTACTATTGATTAATAGTGCGAATGATAACGATTCTTATTATGCTATTCAAGTTTATTTTGCTGAGCATCTGCCCGGAGAGACCCGGTCACGTTGCCAGACGGCGTGGAGATGGGATGTTACAAGAAGGGGAAAAGTGACTACGGCAGGTATAAAAAAAGGGTGACCGATCCTGGTCACCCTTTTTTACCAACCGCCACCGGCGAAAACTTAGCGCGGAAGCTCTGAGCTCCCCATCAGGTACTCATCCACTGAGCGGGCACACTGGCGACCTTCTCGAATGGCCCAAACCACCAGGGACTGACCACGACGCATATCGCCTGCGGCAAACACGCCGCCAATGGAGGTACGATAGGCCTCTGCACCTTCCGTTCCACCCTGCACATTTCCGCGATCATCCAGCGCCACGCCCAGCTCTTCCAGCATGCCTACGTGTACAGGATGCACAAAGCCCATGGCAAGCGTAACCAGATCAGCCTTCAGCTCAAATTCTGAGCCATCGACTTCACTCATCTGCCAGGCACCCTGCTCATCCTGCTTCCATTCAACCTTGACGCACTGAACCGCTTTTACGTTGCCTTTTCCATCATCAATAAAGGCCTTGGTTGCGACACTCCACTGCCTTTCACACCCTTCCTCCTGAGAGGTTGATGTACGCATTTTGTTTGGCCAGTAAGGCCAGACCGTTAGCTTGTCTTCCTGGGCTGGCGGCTGGGGCAATATCTCTATCTGAGTAACTGAGATGGCACCATGCCGATTGGAGGTTCCTATACAATCTGAACCGGTATCACCACCGCCAATGACGACGACATGCTTCCCTTCCGCAGAGATGAACGCCTCACCCATCTCATCACCCTGAACCTTATGGCTGTTCGCCCGCAGGAAATCCATGGCGAAATGAACACCCTGCAGATCCCTGCCCGGTACCGGCAAATCACGTGGTTTTTCAGAGCCGCCGGTTAGGACCACGGCGTCAAACTTATCGACAAGCGTCTTGGCCGGGATATCAACACCGATATGGGTATTACCTCTGAATTTCACGCCTTCAGCCTTCATCTGGCTCATCCGACGATCGATCACTTTCTTGTTCAGTTTGAAATCAGGTATTCCATACCGCAAGAGACCGCCAATTCGATTCTCTTTTTCAAAAACGGTCACCGAGTGTCCCACTCTGGCCAACTGCTGTGCACAGGCCAGCCCTGCAGGACCCGAGCCGACAATGGCCACTTTTTTGCCACTCTTGTGGCGAGGTGTTTGCGGCTGAATCCAACCCTCTTCCCAGGCCTTCTCCACGATCGCCAGCTCAATGCTCTTGATGGTGACCGGCTCATTTGTCAGGTTAAGCGTGCAGGCCTCCTGACAAGGGGCTGGACAGATACGCCCAGTAAACTCCGGGAAATTATTGGTGGAGTGAAGTGCATCAATCGCAGACTTCCAGTCCTGGTGGTAGACCAGATCATTCCAGTCAGGAATCAGATTATCAACCGGGCAGCCCTTGTGACAAAAGGGGATACCACAATCCATACAACGAGCGCCCTGAGTGCTGAGCTCTTCGCTGCTGAGACCAATCGAGAACTCAGAAAAATGCGTCAGGCGATCAGCAACGGGGGCATTACTCCGCTCCTTACGTGGATACTCCATAAAACCTGTTGGTTTACCCATGATTAGTGACCCCCCTTAGCAACTTCACTACTTTTCTCTTGCTCAATCTGCATCTCTTGCAGTGCCCGTCGATAATCGACCGGCATCACCTTAACGAACTTGGGCAGGTAGTCTGTCCAGTTATCAAGAATCTTTTTGGCCACACTGCTATTGGTGTAATGCAGATGGCTCTCGATCAACTGCCTTAAGCGAATTGAGTCGAATCGCGTCATGTCATGACTGACATCAACACGCCCCTTGGTCTCCAGGTCACCACCTTGATGATCCAGTGCCTCCAGGGCATCGTCCTCATCACGAATCGGCTCCAGCTCAACCATAGAGAGGTTACAGCGCTGCTCAAAGGTCCCCTCTTCATCGAGAACATAGGCAATACCGCCCGACATACCGGCTGCAAAATTCCGCCCCGTTGATCCGAGACAGACCACAACACCACCGGTCATGTATTCACAACCATGGTCACCAAC
>JAPHUG010000281.1 GCA_026197195.1 Sedimenticola sp. | reverse complement strand
CCAGGGCCTGGACAATATTTGATGCCACTTTACGCCCTTTCGCCACTTCTGCAGCCGCTCGTAAATCCTCGATACGACCATTGGTGCAGGAGCCGATAAAGACGTGATCGGGCTGTATATCAACCAGAGGTGTACCCGCCTCAAGCCCCATGTACTGAAGTGCACGACGCATACCGTCGGCCTTGGTCGCATCCGGCTCGCGCTCTGGATCGGGTATCACGCCACCCACAGGCAGGACCATCTCAGGGGAGGTTCCCCAGGTCACCTGCGGTTGAATCTCAGAGGCATCAATACGCAACACCTGATCAAACTCGGCCCCTTCATCGGTGTGAAGCTGACGCCAGACGGCCTCGGCCTGATCCCACATCTCGCCCTTTGGCGCATAGGGGCGACCTTTGAGATAATTAATCGTGGTGTTGTCCACAGCGACGATACCGGCACGGGCGCCCGCCTCGATGGCCATATTACAAACCGTTAAACGCCCTTCCATGCTCAGGGCCTGAATCGCCTGACCACCAAACTCGATCACATAACCCGTTCCACCGGCCGTGCCCAGCACGCCGATTATTTTCAGAACGATATCTTTGGCGGTGACGCCAGGGCCGACTTGGCCATCCACACTCACCAGCATGGATTTGGATTTCTTCTGGATCAATGTCTGGGTGGCCAGCACATGCTCCACTTCAGAAGTACCAATACCGAAGGCCAACGCACCAAAGGCACCGTGAGTCGCCGTGTGAGAATCACCACAGACCACAGTCATACCCGGCAGAATCAGTGCCTGCTCTGCACCCATCACATGCACCACACCCTGACGGACATCGGACATACCAAATTCAGTGATGCCAAACTCTTCGCAGTTGCGGTCCAGCGTCTCGACCTGCAGTCGCGCAATCGGGTCATCAATACCATTGGCCCGCCCCAGTGTGGGTACGTTGTGATCAGGGGTCGCAATGGTGGCACTGGTGCGCCAGGGCTTCCGGCCCGCTATACGCAACCCTTCAAAGGCCTGCGGGGAAGTCACCTCGTGAACCAGTTGCCTATCTATATAGAGCAGCGTGGTGCCATCTTCATCGGTTCGTACCACATGGTCCTGCCAAATTTTGTCGTAGAGTGTTTTTGCGCTCATGTTTCTGCCACCTGTTTATGGAGCGGAAAGCATAAACCTCAGTTAAATATAAAACAAATTCATCTTTTTTATGTTTATAATTCCTTATAGGAATATATAAGCGATCGAGCATGAACCGTGGATATTAATGAACTCAAGGCCTTTCTGGCGGTAGCTGAAACGGAGTCGTTCTCCCTGGCGGGCGAGCAACTGCATCTGACCCAGCCTGCCGTGAGTAAACGGGTGGCTTCATTGGAATCGGAACTGAATACCCGCCTGTTTGACCGGATCAGTCGCAATATCAGCCTGACCGAAGCAGGCAGACAACTGTTACCCCGTGCCCAGCAGATGCTGTATGAGCTGGAGGACATCCGACGCAGCATCTCAAATCTGACCGGCGAGGTCAGTGGCACCCTGACCATGGGGACCAGTCATCACATCGGACTTCGAAGGTTGCCACCCGCACTGAAGCACTACAGCCGACGCTACCCTCAGGTACAGCTGGATATTCGTTTTATGGATTCGGAAACGGCCTGTAGCGCAGTGCAACATGGCGGTCTGGAGCTGGCCATTGTGACCCTGCCAACAGAGCCACTCGCCAATCTGACGACCCAGCCAATCTGGGAAGACCCGCTGCTGTTTGTCGCCTCATGTGAACACCCCCTGGCAGGTCAACAGCAGGTCACACTGAAAGACCTGGTAGACTACCCCGCTGTTCTGGTTGCTCAAGGCACCTATACCCGCCGCATTCTGGAACAGGCACTGGAGCCACTGGGACTGCAGCTACAGATCGGCATGGCAACCAACTATTTTGAAACCCTGAAGATGATGGTGTCGATTGGGCTGGGGTGGAGTCTGTTGCCAGAGTCGATGACGGAAGATCCAGAACTCAAGGTACTGGCTGTTTCTGAGCTTAAACTAAGCCGGACGTTGGGCGCGGTAACTCACACCAACCGCTCCCTCTCAAATGCCGCCCGTGCCATGGTTGAAGCCTGCCACTCTGAAAAGGGGAAGGCTTAGCCTATGAGGCCGGGCTGTTTTTGGTACACCAGACGGCCGCTTCGAGCCTTGTCCTGAGATTCAGCTTTTTCAACAGATGCTTGACGTGAACCTTGATGGTCCCTTCGGTGATATCCAGCTCCCGGGCAATCT
>JAPHUG010000215.1 GCA_026197195.1 Sedimenticola sp. | reverse complement strand
ATGACCGGATCTTCAATATCAATGGCGTTTAGGGCGACGGCAAAGTGATCAAATGAGGCCGCTTCGTTCGTACAGAGGGTAATGTGTTTAAGGCAGAGTGCCTGTCTGGCATAGACCCTGGCCCGGTTTGTCATCAGTTTTTTTCGTGCGGGGTCCCGGATCAGCCCTCCCGCTAGGGCACTGTACAGGCGGGCCCCGGCAATCAGCAGGGAAGGGTCGTCGGGATGGTCGCTGATCATGCCATCCAGCAACAGTAGGTAGGCGGGCGCCCCGGCTCGAACCGTATCCGGGTCATCCTGGTTTAGCATGGCGCTGGTCAGGTTGTTTGCCAGTTGTTGGGTGGCCATGGAGGCACAACCCGACAATAGGGAAAGTATAAGGACATAAAGCAGCCAGCGGGGCCAGGATGCTTTAAGTCGACGCACGGCGGGTCTGGGGTGATTAAGGTTAACGGTGTTTCTTGTTGACCTGTTCAATATGCTGGACCCAGTTATGGAAGGCCGTCCCAAGATTGAAACCACCATGCCGGCGTCCTCTGAAGGTGCCAAAACAACGGTCATCGTGCACCTCTCCAGGGCTTTCGAGCCGGGTTGAACCGATGTTAAGCAGCATAATAATCAGGAATACATCCAGGATCAGTGACAGTATAACGGCCGGACCGTGCAGCAGAATACTCTGCTTAATCCAGCTGAAGATGATCCCCTGAAAATCGATGGCGACCCAGATTGTTGTAAACAGTAACGCCACTGCCAGGAGCGAGGAGGCATCGGCAACCCGCTCGTGACCTCTGGCATACCCCTTGATTTGCGAACAGATCGTCATACCATCCTCCACATTGACTACGGTTTTATTATTATTCCTCCGAAAGTAAGGAAAAAACCGGAAAAGTGCAAGTCTGGAGGTGAATTAGGTGAACTCAGTATTCACCAATAATATTCAGTAGGGGGAGGCGCTGCTATTTGCCGCCTCCCATACATTGGGGGGACTGAGGGTAGGTTCCATGCCTTTCCTCCCACTCCTGAGGTGTCATCGTGTGGAGTGCAAGGGCATGCAGGCTGTCTTTAAACAGTGATTTAACCAGGTCGTTCACTTTTCGGTGCCGCTTGATCAGCGATAAGCCCTCAAACTGGTCACTGACAACAACAATCTTGAAGTGAGATTGTGCCCCTTTTGGCACGTTGTGCATGTGGCTTTCATCGATAACTTCAATGTGTTGGGGATTTAAGGCCTCTTGTATAAGGTGAGTCAGTCGCTGTTTCATAGGTTTTATCACTCAGTTGATTCCCTGGCCTTTTCCAGGGAGCGTTAGCCTGTTTATGGGTGTAAAACAGTTTCATATAATCGAATGATACGCTGAATTTCGTATCAAATAATCAACTGAAAATATGCGGTTTAACCGCTCTTGATCTGCATCAGATAAATTGGGAGGCGATCTGGTACTGTTTTTCAGCCTCGTTTTCCACTTCTCCAGTATCACTTTCAATCATCATGCAGTTCTTCGCCATGCGGGCCTGGATGGCGGCTTTCCAGGCTGAATTAAAGGTCTCTGTTGTCAGTGCGGCAGGTGTTAGCACGGCGGCACAGGCAGCGGCAACAAAATGCTCAGCCTGGAGCGCCCAGTCAGCATCCCGACCACAAGCGGTATAGGTTTTTGTGGCAATGGACTTGGCTACTTTATAGGCATCATTGAGTGCCTCGATGCTGCTTTCCGGGTTGAGTGCAACCTGCAGTGCTGAATTGAGCCGGCTGTTGTCCGTCAGATTGATCACACTCTCAGTAAAACGGGCCCCCATGAGGCGTTGCTGATCGTTTGTCAGGTTGTTTAATGCGTTTTTCAGTTCCTGGTCATTATTGATGCTCATCGTCTCTCTCCCTATTGATATGGCAGGATGTATGGTGGTGACTGGTCATCGTTTGCTGAGCAGTGCCGCCACCTCGTCATGATGGTTTTCGACGGCCCAGTTCCGGGCGTTTTTGCCATCGAAATCGGCCAGTTCGATAGCTGCGCCACCCTCCACAAGGGCGCGAACACTCTCTTTGTGGCCACGTTTGGCTGCCCAGATCAGGGCTGTCCAGCCGTGGCTCGACTCTTGTCTATTGGGATTCGCCCCCTGTTTTAATAAGTTCTGTACCACTACAGCGTGGTTATTTGAGGCGGCGAGCATGAGGGCGCTATAGCCCCCCTTATCAGTCAGCTCCAGCTCGGCACCTGCCGAAAGCAGTTGGTTGGCGGCCTCGGTGTGGCCGAACAGGGACGCCTTCATAAGCGGGGTCCACTGGCAGCTGTCCCGGCTGTCTACTGCTGCTGCATCTTCAAGCAGCAGGGCGATGCGTTGGGTATCCCCCGCTTCTGCTGCGCTGATTAGCGGGGGTATTGCTGGCTCAGTGTTCAGTGGTTGTTCGGGTGAACAGGCCGTTAGCACTGAGCAGCTTGTCAGCAGGCCAAAGGTGAATAACAAGCGTCTCTTCATTGGTGTCACCGAATATACTGGTCATCTTATATTCATCCGAAGAGGTGTGATCTGCAATGACTTATCGCAATGCAAAAGAGGGGGT
>JAPHUG010000441.1 GCA_026197195.1 Sedimenticola sp. | reverse complement strand
GGTAATATCAACAGCATTGATTACTGCCCCCTCCTCTTTTCCCTGAAGACTGTAAAGCATCGCTGCACTAACCAGATAGTGATAGTAACTACCGTCACTCACCCTCAAACGGAGTTCCGCACCATAGCCACCTTGACGTCTTACGGTCTCGAATAGTGCTGAGTGCACTTCCCATGGCAGTTCTGGCAATTTTTCCAGTAAGCGGTTGCGCTCATCCGGGTGTAACCACTCATCCAACACCCTTTGAGATAAACTCTGCTCATCCTCTCCGAGTCTTTTACAGCAGTGCTGATTAGCCATCCGCACACGGCCATCCGGTCCTACCACAATTACCAAGCTACTTACTGTATCCATCACCCGCTGTGCGAAGGCGGAAAGGCCTAGTTCCCGCTGGTGGGCATCACGTAGGGCGTTACGCTGGTTCTCAACCTGCTGCAGCATGGCATCAGTTTGCTCGGCCCCTGCCAGCATCTGCTCCTCCAGTGCGCTATTGGCCAGACGCAGTGCCGTCAACTCGTCTCGCAGGCGATCTATTTCATCCCGGTGACTCACGACATCCGCTCCAGCGACCAAGGCATAACAAACTGACTATCTTCCCAGCTAATGCGAAAACCATCTGCCCCCTTAGTGCTGTTTCCAAGACCGTAACGAGGACAAACCAGGCAACCATTGTCATCCAGAGGGCGGATAAACATGTCATAGCCCTGGTGAGTACAGTGCGCCTTCACACCGACAGGATCACCATCAAGCTCAAATACCAGAACGGTGGTTGACTGCAGCCGATTGGAAAACCGTACACGGCCACGCCACCGATCAGCATCCACTTGTCCCAATGCCTTGATCATCCTTCGTTCACCCATCTTTTCCCTCCGCCATCCAGTCACATAGCAGAGCCACTGTCTCATCAATCGCTTCCGCCACTGGTGCCGACAGCTCCGGTTGAAACGGCGTCAGGGAAGACATCTCAGCGGTGATAATACGCAATAATGGTGGCTGGCCATTGAGTGAATTGAGTGCTTTAAGCAAATAACCCACACCAGCACCATGGCCGGGAAGAGCTGACTCTTCTTTAATCACCTCGGGAAGCGGCTGGCTCAACCGACCCGGATGACCGGCCGGAGCAGCCGCATCCACCAGAATCACCTCTTCACAAGCCTCAAACAGGGCCAGGGTATCCAAACCACGATTACCCGCGTCAAATAGCCGCCACTCCTTCGGTATGTCCATTACCGCAAGACGGCGAAAGACTGCGGGGCCAAAGCCATCATCCCCATGCAGTTCATTGCCGAAACAGATCAGGTGTCTCATTGCTTAGCTCATCCAAAAACGAAACTGATTGCAGCATTCCCAGCTGTTTAGCTTGTAAAAAAACAAGTTTCAACAGATCAATGGGACAGATGAGGCATTTACTAACTGCCCCAACTACTGCTCTATTTTAGTAATCTACAATCGCTCTTTTACTTCCCAAGTGAATACATGACTCAAGGAGCGAAGCGCACGCGCTTACCCGTCTCCAGAAAATGAACCGTGCAAACCAGGCAGGGATCATGTGATCGGATCAGGTGCCCCACTTCTATCGGGTCATCCGGATCCTGCACCCGTAGACCTATCAGGCTACGTTCCCAATGCCCCAACTCACCGTTACTGTCCCGGGGCGAGGCGTTCCAGGCTGTGGGGGTAACAATCTGGTACTTCTCTACCACACCATCCTTAATCTTGACCCAGTGCCCCAAAGCCCCCCGGGCTGCCATCACCAGCCCACACCCCTGACCGTCCACCTCAGCATCGGGTGATGAAGAGATATAATGTGGCTCCCCCAGATTTGCTGCTAACTCATCCAGCATCTCCCTCGCCCGCACCAGTTCCACCGCAGTACGCCGTACCCGGGCGAACTGCCGTAACCAGGCACTACTGCCCTCACTGTCATGCAGGTCACGTATCAGGGTATCACCGGAGATAAACAGCTCTGCCAATGGCCCGGTCTGTACAACCTTATCGCCATAACGGGGGGCCTTTGCCCAGGTGTAGCGATCCGTACCAGGCTGGTAATCAGGTACCGTCTCACCTTCAAATGGGTGGAGTCCACCGGTATAGGGGCGGAACCAGGAGTGCCGTACATGCTCATTGATTAATCCCTGATCCAGGGACGACAACTGCCTGGTGTCACCATCATAGAAACCACTCGGAGAGAGATGAGTGTTGTAAGGTGGCCCCCAGGATACAGGATCACACCAGGCACCAAATGAGATCATGTGTGGTGTACCGGCACCCAGCCGATGCATATCCAGGGAACGGGTAAACTGGCTCATTAGACCCAGGGCGCTATCAGCAGGCCCCGGTTTCTCCAGCCAGGTAAACAGGTCCTTGGCACTGTCCAGTGCCAGCCACTCATCCACCGATGCACCAATGATCCGTTTCTCGTACCACGCACCGATCTCATCCAGTACCGAACGACACGCCAGTATCTTTCTCGCATCTGGCGGTGTCACTACTCCCCCCGGCAGCATATAAGAGGAGTGGGGCCATTGACCGCCGAAGTGAGCGACAATTTCCAGCACCCTGCGGGTCATCAACAGGGTCTCACGGTGCATAACGCCCTTGAATGGCTCAAAGTCAGCCATTAACTTGTCGTATAGAGGATGATCGCGATAGCGTGTATGACAGAAGTCTGGAGTAAAAAACAGAAAGCTCTGACGTAGGTCATTCTGAATCCCCTCAGCCATCAGGCAAAGGTTACGGATGCGTGTAGCATTGGGTGGTACCGGCAGATTCCAGGCCTGCTCCAGGGCCAGCACCGCCGAATAGAGATGGGCAGTGCCGCAAATACCACAGACACGCGGTGTAATCACCATCGCATCACGTGGGGAGCGTCCCATTAGGATCTGCTCAAAACCCCGGTAGAGGCTCCCAACGGTGCGAGCATCCACCACCACCCCGTCCTCTAGGGTGACGCCGATGGTGAGATCACCCTCAACTCTATTCAGTTCCAGATTGACTTCTAAGCGTGTCATCTCAGGGTTCCATTTTCTTATCACGAACTCGTTGCGGCGCAGCCGCCCGGGCCAGATTTTTATAAGCCATGTAGCGTGGTCGCTCTACCCCCAGGGGCAGACGCAGCGGAACCTCGCCAATCTTCTCGGTACTGAAGAGATCTGCATCTCGAGGGAAATCCGGTGAGGTACAACCAAAACAGGGAACACCGGCACGGGTCTTGCTGCTCACCCCATTCCACAGATCACTATTGCAGACGGCATGGGTCAGTGGTCCCTGGCATCCCAGATTGAAGAACAGACAGGCACGACCGCCAGGCTCCAGATCCTCAATATCATATTCATGGTATTCGTTGCGGGTACAACCCTGGTGCACCACTGTATTAAAATGAGAAACTGGTCGATTGATCTCATCCAGTGGAAGCGGCAGCCCTGTAGCTAGCCAAGCCAGGGTTTGAGTCATGGCGTGAGGGTGAGCCGGACAACCGGCCACGTTGACCACCGGCAGATCGCCCCGGGAGCGCCATCCCTCGGCAAACAGGCCGCCGGGTTGGGCACCATCGAACTGCAACCCGACACAATCACTGGGGTTAGGAGGAGCGGCATTGACACCGCCATAGGCTGCGCAGGTTCCCATTGCCACTACCACGCCAGCCTGAGCCGCAAGATCACGGACCATCTCCATCTTCGCCCGGCCCTTATAGCTATCGTAGAGACCGGTGCCCCGCGGGGCAGTGACAATACTGCCCTCAACACAGAGAATATCAAGGGTCAACTCGCCGGAAAGAATACGCTCAATCACCTCATCATGGAGGCGCATGGACTGATGGGAAAGAGAAGGATGCCAGAGTAGCTCAACCCCATGACTTGAAAAGAGCTGTTCTATGCTCGGTGACTCGGCTCCCAGGATGGCAAGCGAATCCCCTCCACATGCCCCTGTCTGAAGCCAGAATAGTGTCACCATATGTAACTCCCGTTGCAACGCAGAGAGAAGGTTCCAGCATTCTATTCAGGCAGTCCCTGCTTTATATCTCTACGATTTGTTGATAAAAACGTTAGGTTTACCGTTTGTTCCAGCATTGATACACCGATTAAAAGATCAGCGGCTGTTTCTGCAGAATCTTTAAAGTTAGGCCGTATAAGTATAGTCGGTTGAAAAAACGAAAATACGACTTTTAGGCGAAAATAGTTAGGCAGGTAGTTATCATGAGAAAACAAGAAGGGGGCGTTGGTATAGCAGTAGATACTCAGAGGATATGCTGCAACTAACATCCTTTTAAAAAGTAATCTGCCAGAGAGACAGGAATACCCACCAAGTTATTTAACTGAAAAAGTCCGTGGTTTGAACGCAGATATAAAACAGACCGCTTCAAAACCAGCGCCGCCACCGGAAAAAGGCCCAAAGCCCTCCACCCATGACGACTATTGAGATAATGACGGTGACAAATCCAAGGGAACTTTCAGCCCCGGGGATACCCCCCACATTAATCCCCAGCAATCCGGTTATGAATGAGAGTGGCAGGAAGATGGCGGAGATGATGGCAAGGATATACATCCGGGCATTC
>JAPHUG010000146.1 GCA_026197195.1 Sedimenticola sp. | reverse complement strand
GCCGCGTAAAATATATCCACCAAAGGAGGATGGAGGAGTGTGCACTGAGCTGTTCTTCAGTACATGCGTAGCTTCTAATATATGCTGCAGTGTGTCAAGAAAATAAAATTCATTTATGTTGATATGAATCATGTTATTTAAACTCAAGCAAACGGATGGTGCGGCCCGCCGGGGCGAATTGTCTTTTTCACGCGGAACCATACAAACACCGGCCTTTATGCCGGTGGGAACCTATGGCACGGTCAAGGCGATGACTCCGGAAGAGCTGGAGGCCAGCGGTGCCGAGATCATTCTGGGCAATACCTTCCATCTGATGCTTCGGCCTGGTACCGAGATTATCAATGCCCATGGTGATCTGCATGATTTCACCCATTGGCAGCGGCCGATACTGACCGATTCGGGTGGATTTCAGGTGTACAGCCTTGGGGCGATGCGCAAGATTACTGAGGCCGGTGTCCATTTTCGCTCACCCATTGATGGCAGCAAGATCTTTATGGGCCCGGAAGAGTCCATGGCGGTCCAGCGCAAGCTGGGTTCGGATATTGTGATGATCTTTGATGAGTGCACACCTTATCCTGCGACGGAGATTGAGGCCCGGGTCTCGATGGAGCTGTCACTGCGCTGGGCTGAACGCAGTAAGCAGGCCCATGGCGATAATCCTTCGGCTCTGTTCGGTATTGTGCAGGGCGGGGTGTATGAGTCGCTCAGGGGGCGTTCACTGGAAGGGCTGATCGAGATAGGCTTTGATGGGTATGCGGTCGGCGGGCTCTCTGTGGGTGAGCCGCCGGAAGACCGCTGGCGGGTGCTGGATTATCTGGCGCCGAGACTGCCAGCGGGTAAGCCCCACTATCTGATGGGGGTTGGCACGCCGGAAGATATTGTGGAAGCGGTGGGCCGTGGTATTGATATGTTTGACTGCGTTATGCCGACCCGAAATGCACGCAATGGCCACCTTTTTACGCATGAGGGCGTGGTGCGCATTCGCAACGCTGTACATGCTGATGATACAGGCCCTCTGGACCCCCATTGTGACTGCTATACCTGTCAAAATTACAGCCGAAGCTATCTGCGACACCTGTCACGCTGTAATGAAATACTGGGTGCCCGGCTCAACACCATCCATAACCTGCACTATTACCAGACGTTGATGCGCAATATACGTCAAGCGATCACGGAGCAGCGTTTTGATGCCTTTGTGAGTGATTTTTATGCCATGCGGAGTTCCAAGGGGGCTTGAATGTGGCTGATCCTGCCCCTATCTGGTGGCAGATGGGGCAAAATTCTTCTGCTGGTTTTCGTGTCAGAAATTCTTTAATCCCAACAACTGTGGCATAATGCGCCGCTTGTGATTCCTGTGCGGTGTGGTCCGTGCCGGATCAATCCATATTGACCACTATGACTTAAGGTAAAAAGCACCATGAGTTTCTTTATTTCAGATGCCATGGCTCAGGCCGCCGGCGGCGGTGCGGGCGCACCGGGTTTAGAAGGACTGATCTTACCGATTGGCCTCATCATTATGCTCTACTTCCTGATGATTCGTCCGCAGATGAAGCGTCAAAAAGAGCACCGCAAGCTGGTTGAGACACTGGCCAAAGGTGATGAGGTACAGACCGAAGGTGGCCTGATGGGCAAGATCACAGACCTGGGTGAGAATTTCGTCAAGGTCGAGATTACCGAGGGCGTTGAGGTCAAGATCCGCCGTCAGGCTATTTCTGCGATCATGCCTAAAGGTACGCTGAAAGAGTTGTAATCACGGGTCAGCCTTTTATGGCTGACTTTTTTTAGGCGTGGTTGAACCGGGGAGTGCCGAATCAACCACCTACTGCTTCCACAATAACTGATAACGATGAACCGATATCCCCTTTGGAAGAATATCCTGGTAATGGTGCTGGTCCTGGTTGGACTGATCTATGCCTTACCCAATGTCTTTGATCAGGACCCCTCGCTGGAGATCAGTGGCAGCCGTCGGGCCTCTGTGGATGCCCAGACTGAGCTTACCGTTCGTACAGCGTTGAGTGAATCCAATATCACCATCAAATCAACCAAGTCGGGTGATGATAAATTGCTGGTTCGCTTCGAGGATTCTGAGAGCCAGTTACGCGCTAAAGAGATTCTTGAGACCACCCTGGGTGGTGATTACACTCAAGCGTTGACCTTGTCGACAGATGTACCGGGTTGGTTACGCAGCATGGGTGCCTTGCCTATGTATCTGGGTCTGGATCTTCGGGGCGGCATTCATGTCTTGATTGATGTCGATATGGATGCGGCATTGGCCCAGGCGATGGAGCGCTATACCGGGGATATACGCACAGAGCTGCGCGATAAAAAGCTGCGTGGTTCAAGGCCGACGATTGAGGGTGAACTCATCGTTGTCAGGTTTAAAGAGGCGGATATCCGTGATCAGGCCGTTGAGGTGATCGGTGATGCTTTCCGGGACCTGGTTTTGGCCTCAAAGGATGTGGATGGGGATTATCTGGTCGAGGCAAAACTGAGCCCGACAGAGCAGCGGGCTATTAAAAAGTTTGCACTTGATCAGAACATCACCACCTTGCGGAATCGTGTCAACGCGCTGGGTGTTTCTGAGCCTGTTATCCAGCAGCAGGGTGATCGTCGCATTGTCGTACAGTTACCAGGCGCGCAGGATCCGTCCAAACTGAAAGAGCTGTTGGGTGCAACCGCTACCCTAGAGTATCGACTGGAAGACACCGAACACAGTGTGGAAGATGCGCTGG
>JAPHUG010000319.1 GCA_026197195.1 Sedimenticola sp. | reverse complement strand
GAGCAGTCCCAGGGCATCGATCAGGTCAACACCGCGATTGCCCAGATGGACAAGGTCACCCAGCAGAACGCGGCCAACGCCGAGGAGAGCGCCAGCGCGTCGGAAGAACTCAGCTCGCAGGCCGAGTCCATGAATGCCATCGTCGGTGAATTGGTTGCACTGGTCGGTGGCGCCTCGGGGAAGAAGCGATCCGCCCGGCCGTCACGGTCAAGATCCTCTGGGTTATCACGGCGACGCCAATCAACCACAGTGGGATCAAGGCTCTCTGCCTTTGCCGCATGGGCAATCAACTCCGGCTCCTTGTCGCGCAACGCCTCGTCCGTGGGATCTAAGCCCGGGAAGAGCCAGATCTGCCGCACACTCTCACCCTTGGCCAGTTTCATCTCGTAGGGGTAGTCGAACGACTTATTCAGACCACGGGCCAGGATCTTGCTTTTGACTCCGGTAAAACCGTCATAGAAGCGGGGGGTGACGGTAAACTCCTGGCTATGTCCGCTGGAGAGCAGGCCATGTTGTACCGTCGGTGAGATCCGTACCGCCTGGTTCTTTTCACTACTCACCTGGAGGTCGGTAATGGTGTCCCCCTTGTTACGCAGGCGCAGTTTTCGCCCGTGTCCCAGAGGCAGTGGGCCGAGATCCTCCCACACCAGTTCGACATGGGGCAGGCGCACATGGACTGCCACCTCGGCCTCATCGCTCAAGCCGGTGTCCGAGACGATACGGATAGGCACGGCGTGATCGGCCGTGTTCACATCCTGGGCACTGATACCGAGGAGGAACTCACGCACCTCTCCCGGTGCCAGGTTGATCGGCTTATCCTCCGAACCTTCACCGACAAAACCGACCAATAGCATGGGGTCCTTCGGTTTACCGCACTCAAGGCGAACACTCAGCGGCTCATCACCGTTATTACGGACGCTGATACCCACCCGCTGGTCATAATCCCGGCGAATATTGGCACCATAGCGGCTGCGGCCAAAGGCCAGCCCCTTGACCCGGGTCAGGGTCTGTACCGGACCTTCCTTACTGCCACCCATCGGCTGTATCTCGTAAGGCACCGTGGGTTCCAGACCCCTCAGCTCGATCACCCGCAGCCGACCACTCTCTCCCCGCAGGGTCTGCCACTCGGTGGTGCCCTGTTTGCGATAGCGCAGCAGTGACTCACCATGTTTGGGTGCCAGCCAACTGACCCGGATCGCCTCGCCGGAGAGCACCGCGCCATCGGGCGGAGAGATATCAAAGTATTCTGACAGATTGAATTGCCGACTGACCTTCGCCTCGACGCCGGCGGCATCGTAGGCCACTACTTCCACGGTATGCTTTCCCGCAGCCAGCGCCTGCCAGTTCACATCGACATCGTAGGGTGCTGTATAGTCCGTAGCCAGAACAGCACCATCCAGTTTGTATCGCACACCGGCAACCGGCCGGCCACTATAACTGATCGCCTGGGCCGCCAGTTTGACGGGCCGGTCGATCGTCTGTCCCTCCATCGGCGAGTTGAGGAACAGGGCAATCCCCTCACGGGCACGATTACCGGTGGCCTGCACCCAGAGTTTCTGCCGTGCAATCTGGCCATCAGTACCAAAACACTTGGACTCAACCACATAACGCCCTTCGCGGGGGAAGCGTGCGCTTTTGGCCTGGTCGCTGTTGAGTGTCACTTCGGCCCGCCCATCATCATTAAGGTCGAGCTCACAACGGGTAGCCGGATCAGCATGCTTGAGGGCCACCCGCTTGAATGAGACCTGTTCGGGGAAAGAGCCATCGGGGGTTGATTCGATATGTTCGGCCTGGAGTGTACGCCCCCGGCTGTCGACCATGATGAAGCCCGGTTCCCTAGAGGTGGCATTGTTACCCCATTCGCTCAGCTCTATACGGAGGCGAACCGGTCCATCCAACTTCAGCGGCAGAGACCATTTAACCGGATCGTAGTGGCCGGATTCGTGAATCAGCTTGTCGGTCTGGTCGTTATATACCCGGACCAGGGTCTGCACCTGGCTGGCGATACTCAGCTTGACCTCGCCGGCCTTGGCCACCTCAAACAGGAAGCGATCACGGTCTCCGCGCTGGTCAATCGAGAAGGATTGCGCCTCACCATCCAGCAGCAGCCGCGGCGGGTCCTCGGCCAGTGGCTGTGTTTCCGTCGGTTCAGCACGTTGTAGCGCCAGCTTCAGTTCATAGGGTTCGGTTGAGGCGGCATTATTACCCCACTCACTCAGCAGGATATAGTAGATGCCCTTGTTCACCTCAGGCCGCAACTCGGCGGTCTTGTTCTCATAGGCCCCTCGTTCGGCAATCATCTTCCGCTGACTGTCGAATATCCGCAGATGGGTCTGTTGAGCTGAAGTCGCACTCACCTCCAGCATACCCGGAAAGTCGATATCCACGGCGTAGAAGTCCTGATCCCTTATTGGCAGGTAACTGCCATAAACGGTATCCCCCGGCACCAGTGGCGTCGCCTGGTCAAAGTTCTCGTTACGCTGTTGGAAGTCGATCTCGTCTGCCCGTTCAAACCAGACCCGCATCGAGTAGGGCAGTGCTGAGTAGCTGTTATTGCCCCACTCCTCGATCGAGACAAAGACCGTCCCGGGTCCATCGGCGTGCCAGTTGAGTTGCGCCGATTTGTTCTCATAGGCCCCCACCTCCTGCAGCTGTTTGCCTTTGGCATCGAACACCCTGAGGTGACGCTGCAGCGGCCCCTTGCTCTGCATACGCAGCACACCTGCACCGGGAATATTGACGCTGAACAGATCGCGGTCACCGATGGGCAGAATCGTACTGGCAAACCAGATATGGGAGGGCAGTGAACGGGCGGCACGCATCTCCCCCGGTTCCTGCACCGAATCGACCACGCCGTCGTCGGGCATCATCACTACTGAAAGGCGGTAGGGTTCCAGTGAGGCATCATTGTTACCCCACTCCATCATCTCGATCAGATAGACCCCCGGGGTAACCGCATACTCCAGAGAGAGTGGTTTGTTGGCATAGCTACCCTGCTCTGCCAGCTGTTTTCCCAGATTGGAGTAGATCTTTACATGGCGTTGCAGGCTTTTATGCCAATCGCTAAGTCGAAGAATACCGGCCTGCTTTACTTCGAGGCGATAGAAATCACGATCTCCCACTGGCCAGATCAGGCCGGAGACCTGCTGATTCAGATTGATGATGCGTGCTGATTCAATAGTCTGATTTGGTTCATTGGGATCGACTGCCGGCTCTGCGGCAATCGTTAATGTCAGACTGGCCTCCGGGTCGCTGGCATTATTACCCCATTCGGAGGCCTCGATCGAGTAACTGCCACTGACCAGGCGCTGCTCAAAAATATTCGGTTTGCTGACATGAGCCCCCTGCTGCCTGATCGATTTACCATCGCTATCACGCAGATGTAACAATGTCTCTAGGGGCGCTGCATCAATCGTTACTGTCAACTTTGCCGCTTCGGGTAGCCTGTATTTAAAGAAATCACGGTCGCCCCGCTCAGCAATCTTGAAACGGATGGAGGCACCCACGCGCACCTCCTGTCCATGTTCAAGATCGTTATTAGGCTCCAGCTCCTGCTGCTCGGTCAGTGGGGAGAGTGTGACATTCAGTTGGGAAGCGCGCTCAGAGAGCGCCAGCGGTACAACGGTGGAGACATAGCCCTCTGCTGCAACATGGGCGGTGATCTGCCGTCGCGACAGGCTCACCTGCCCGTTATCGCCCTGGTGGTTGGCCTGTCCGAGCTGCAGTCCCTTGAAATGGGCCATTCCCGATCCATCACTCTTCAACTCGGCAATGGCACCGCTGGGCCAGGTTTCCGCCAGTGCAATGGTGGCGCCGGAGATCGGTTTGCCCGTCACCTGATCCGTCACCTTTACCGGCTGACTGACGCTCTTTGATTCGGCCTTCAGAGTCAGCTGCAGGGGTTCCTGTTGATCACCGACACACTTTATCCAGCTGATACGGTCACAGCTATCACCTTCACACACTTTTCCAGAGGTGATGATTCGGGTCGGTGGCTTATCATTCTCAACCCGAAACTCTTCCGCCTCGAAATAGTTCTGCTGCTGACAAAACAGGTCGGCAGCCGGCTTGTTACAGTTTTTACCCCACTCGCGACAGATATCCAGCGCCACACCATCGATCATCGGCCCATCGATCTCGACCTGTTTGGACATATCCCGGGCAACCACCTCCACCGGCTGGCTGATCGATCCATAGCCGGGGGCATTGGCGCTGAGTTGATAGCGGCCGACCGGCAGGTCGATAAACTCAAACCGTCCATCCCAAGTTGTGACCGAATGGCCCTGTCCGGCAAGCGATGATTTCACCTCGATGGGATCCAGCACCACCATCACCCCGGCAATCGGCTGATCACCCCCCTCGATAACAACCCGACCACCCCACTGCACCAGAGCAGCCGGTGTCAGTGTCAGGTCGATCGCCTCGCGGGCACCATTGGCCAGGGTAATCTGCTGGGTCAGAGTCTGGTAGTCCGCCTGCTCCACACTCAGCTTGTATTTACCCCCAGGCAGGCCTTCGAAGATTGCCATCCCCCTGGTGTCAGTGGCGGCATGTCGGCTGCCGATATGCACCCGGACATTGGCCATCGGTTTGCGTGTGCCATCGACGGTCTGTTCAAAAACTTTCACCCCCAGGGGACCCGGCGCCTCGGCATGGACAGCGGTAACAACCAGGGTGATCAGCAACAGGCCATGGAGTAACCGTGCAGTGAGTGACTTCATTATTTGCGCTCCACGATAGAGGGCAGGACGACCGGCGCTTCGATCTGGGGCCTGTTGGTACAGTACCAGTCCTTCTGTTTATGATGGGCCGTGATATAGGTGTTGTTCTTGCCCTTCTTCAGGTTAAGGTCGTTGATCAGCGAGTCGATCAGGCTGATTTTTTTGCCGTCCTTGGTCAACTGGGGATGCTTGGCATAGAGGTCTGCATTTTTCTGCAGCCGTTCACGGATATCCGAAAACTTGACGCCAGGTGGCAAACGCAGACGCCCCGACCGCAGATCGCGACAGATGCGTACAATACTGTCGCCTGCCTGAAACTGTTGATCGAGGGCGGCGGGATCATAGCCGGTGATCGCTTCAG
>JAPHUG010000061.1 GCA_026197195.1 Sedimenticola sp. | reverse complement strand
GTCTACAATATGCCGAAGAAGCAGGAATTTTTCATCGGCCTGAAGTTTGAAGTCTGATCGCCCCGTTATTACGTTGCTACACCCAAATCTATGACAGAAACTGAAAACACCGCCCTCGATGATCTCGACCGTAAAATCATTGTGGCTACCCAATCCGGCTTACCTCTGGTTGCAGAGCCCTACGCGCTCATAGCAGAAGAGGTAGGAAGCACCACCAGTGAAGTCATGGCACGGATCACGCGAATGCTTGAGAGCGGGGTTATTCGTCGGATAGGTGCGGTGCCTAACCATTACACCCTCGGATTCAAGGGTAATGGAATGACCGTCTGGGATATACCTGATGACAAAGTCAAACAGTGCGGTGAAATGATCGGCGCGCTGGACTTTGTCAGCCATGCGTATGAGCGTCCAAGACATCAGCCGGAATGGAATTACAACCTCTTTGCCATGGTGCATGGAAAGGACCGGACAGAAGTAGAGCAGAAAGTGCAGCAGATTGCCGATCTGCTGGGTGAAGACAACCGGGGGCATGAAATTCTATACAGCTCCCGAATTCTCAAGAAGACGGGGCTTCGCCTCGCTTCAGCTACTAAATAGGTTACTGACAGCCCATGTTTCGCATATCACAATTCATGCAAGAGATACTCGATCCAAAACCTCTGGGGCCAAAACGTAACCCCCCAGGCCCCGTTGTGATCTGGAATCTGATACGCCGCTGCAACCTTACCTGCAAGCACTGCTATGCCATCTCAGCTGACAAGGATTTTCCCAATGAACTGAATACACAACAGGTGTACGAGGTTATGGATGACCTGAAACAGTTTCGAGTTCCGGTACTGATCCTGTCAGGCGGGGAACCCCTGATGCGACCGGATATCTTTGAGATCGCTCATCGCGCCAAGTCCATGGGCTTCTATACCGCACTCTCTACCAACGGCACGCTGATTGATGAATCCAATATCGACCAGATTGCCGAAGTGGGCTTTGATTACCTGGGCATCAGCATCGACGGCATCGAGGCGACCCATGACAAATTCCGCCGTAAAGAGGGCTCTTTTAAAGCCTCCATGCACGGCCTGCGACTCTGTCGTGACAAAGATATCAAGGTTGGCCTGCGCTTCACCATGACCCAGGATAACGCGGCCGAGTTACCCCAACTTCTGGATCTGATGGACCAGGAACGGATCGATAAATTCTATTTCTCTCACCTGAATTACGCTGGCCGTGGTAACAAGAACAGGAAAACCGATGTCTTTCTGCAGACCACACGCTGGGCGATGGATCTGCTGTTTGATCGAGCGCTGGCCGATGTCAAGGCCGGCAGACACACGGAGTTTGTCACGGGCAATAATGATGCCGACGGCGTCTACCTTCTGCACTGGGTAGAAAAACACTTCCCCGAACAGGCTCAACATATCCGTGCCAAACTGAGTCAATGGGGTGGAAACAGCTCAGGCGTCAACATCTCCAACATCGACAATCAGGGTAATGTCCACCCCGACACCATGTGGTGGCATTACAATCTGGGCAATGTCAAAGAGCGCCCCTTTTCTGAAATCTGGCAGGACACATCTGACCCGATTATGGCGGGCCTGAAAGCCTCACCTCGCAAGGTCGGTGGCCGCTGTGGTGAGTGCGCCTATTTTGATATCTGCGGGGGTAACACGCGAGTACGTGCACTGCAGCTTACCAATGATGCCTGGGCGGAAGACCCGGCCTGCTATTTGAGTGATGAAGAGATCGGCATCGACACCCCGGTTGCAGCTGAACAATGAATCGATTACTGACCACCCTGTTTCTGCTTTGCGCAAGCAGCACCGCAGCCCTGGCTCAACCCACAGCGCCTGAAGCACTCTATAAGCAGCACTGCGCCGAATGCCATGGTACTGACCGGCTGGGATTAATGGGACCGGCCCTGCTCCCACAGAATCTCAAACGGTTGCGTCAAAAGAGCGCCTTTTCTGTAATACAAAATGGCCGCGTGGCCACCCAGATGCCGGCCTTCAAGGAGAAACTGCAGCCTGAGCAGATTCAAACACTGGTTGATCTGGTCTACACCCCGCTGGACAAGATCCCTGCCTGGGGCATGAAAGAGATCAAGGCGAGTCAACTGATCTATCATCCGCACGGCTCACTGCCAGACAAGCCCCTGTTTGATGCCGAGATCGACAACCTGTTTATGGTCGTGGAGCTTGGTGATCACCACGCCACCCTGTTGAATGGCAACACCTTTGAGCCAATTCATCGACTTCCCACTCGCTTTGCACTGCACGGTGGCCCCAAATGGGCCGAGGGTGGACGCTACATCTATTTCGCCTCAAGAGATGGCTGGATCAGCAAGTTCGATGCCTTCAACCTGAAATACGTGGCCGAGGTTCGTGCCGGCATCAACACCCGAAACCTGGCGGTCTCCCATGATGGGCGTTATGTGATTGCCGCCAACTACCTACCTCACACCCTGACCGTGCTGGATGCCCGTGACCTGACCCCACTGAAAGTAATCGAAGCCAAAGATGACAAGGGCAACAGCTCCCGCGTGAGTGCCGTGTATACAGCCGACCCCCGCGATAGTTTTGTAGCGGCCATGAAAGATATTCCCGAGGTGTGGGAGATCAGCTATCTGGACGAGCCCCCGGCAGGCTTTTCCGGCTGGGTGCATGATTACAACAAGGAGTCTGGCGACGCACACAAAGAAGAGCCGTTTGCGGTAAAACGGATAGCGGTAAAAGACTATCTGGATGACTTCTTTATGACCCAGGAGTATGACCGCATCATCGGTACCACTCGCAATGGAAAGGGTCAGGTGGTGGATCTGGACCTGAAGCGGTCCGTCGCCAATGTCACCCTACCCGGCATGCCCCACCTCAGCTCAGGCATCACCTGGAATTACCAAGGCCGAACCGTCCTTGCCACACCCAATATCAAAGAGGGCCAGGTCACTATCATCGACACCAAAACCTGGGAGATCATCAAGCAGATCAAAACCGAAGGTCCCGGCTTCTTCATGCGCAGTCATGAAAAGAGCCCCTACGCCTGGGTGGATGTCTTCTTTGGGCCCAACAAGGATCTGATGCATGTTATCGACAAGCAGACCCTTGAGATCGTCAAGACACTCAAACCGGCACCCGGCAAGACATCGGCCCATGTCGAATTCACCCAGGATGGCCAGTATGCGCTGGTCAGTATCTGGGACGATGATGGTGCCTTGGTAATTTATGATGCCAACACCCTTGAAGAGATAAAGCGACTGCCCATGAAGAAGCCTTCAGGAAAGTACAACGTACACAACAAGCTGACCCGTTCGGCCGGAACCAGCCACTGAGCAAGGGTGATATCCAGTGAGTGACACTCAGGTCAACTGCCTCTATTGCGGAAAAAAGATCGATAATGACACGGCCGAATGCCCGCACTGCGGTGCCGTTTCCCATTTTCAGTCACGGGGTTATCGGTCTGGTGCCAAGTTCAGATTCATACTGTTTTGTATTGGCGTTGCGGTATTCAGTCTCTTCTTTGCCTTCTGGCTACCCCGCTAGATCAGCTTGTTTATAACCGCCTTTCATTAATAAAAGACCAGCCAGTGCTTGCACCGCGGGCTTTACTACTTTATTTTGTTTCAAGTAACCCGTCTGGATTTAGCCACTATGGAACATGAAAAATACTTACTGAACAAACGTGTGCTGGTGGTTGATGACATGGCCTCTATCCGCATGCTGGTCAAGGTCACGCTCCAGCAACTGGGGGCAACCGATATCGAAGAAGACGGCAATGGCAGTGCCGCTGAAAAACGCTTGATCAGCCGTCGCTATGATCTGATTATTTGTGATTGGGATATGCCGGGACTTACAGGTATCGAACTACTCAAACGGGTTCGTGGCAGCGAAAAAGATAAGGACACACCGTTCATCATGCTAACCGGCATGACAGATAAAGAGGCCGTGCGCGACGTTATTGCGGCCAAGGTGACCGACTATATAGCCAAACCCTTCACGCCAGAAATTCTGATGAACAAGATTTCCCGGATTTTTTCAAAGCAGAGCTAACCTGATTATTATGCGCCGCCTCTCCCTTTCACTCCTTCTGTTACTGGCCACAACCGCACTCGCTGCGACTGAGACCGCGAAGAGCTATAAACTCATCGCTGTTGAAGATGGTGACACCCTTATCGTTCAGATAGGCACCCAGGAAAAACGCCTGCAACTGTCCGGCATCGATGCCCCCGAAGATGTAACCAATCCCAAGCTTGTCAAAGACCTTGGGCGCACCGGTCTATCTGAAGAGACTCTTCTAATGCTCGGGAAGCAGGCTACCGACTACCTCAAGCAGCTGGTATTGCCTGGCGCAAAACTGCGTATTACGGGGAACTTGGATAGTAGTGACAAATACGGACGCATCCCCGTTGTTATCTACAGTGATAACCATTCATCGCTTAATGAACGGATGGTGGCAGACGGTTACGCGGTGGTAATGAGCAAGGCCATACTCGAGCCCTCGCTGAAACAGCAACTTCTGCAATCACAGCAGCAGGCTCAGAATAGCCGATGGGGACTTTGGGGCCAGCATCGTCAGCCAGCCCTTCTCTGGAGTGGCCAGGCCACTAATCAGTAGACTCCCAGGGTTCCAACTGGGCCCTCATATCATAGAGTGAACGATGAACGGCGTGGCAGCGGGCACAGGCATACACGGCCGCGCTACCCAGCGAACGACCCACCCGTTTCTGATCTTCCAGTTCCAAGCCCGTTTTCAGCTCTTTCAGGGCATTCTGGGTCAGGCTTCCTAAAAAGCGTGCTTTTGGCGCGTCATCCTTGTGACAACTGGCACACACCCCACCCAGATCTTCCAGCCCCTGATTGAGCTGTGCGAGCGATGTCAATGCCAAGGCCTTCTGTTTATCCTCAGAGGCGATCTTTATCCGATTCACCAGGCTTGAGAGTTCCCTCATCAACGCTTGGTAAGATTGAGGCGCCTCACTACCACTCCGCTTGACTTTAATTCCGCTGAAATCAGGTGTCCGATGAAGCAGGGCTACTGTGGCACGAAATTCACGATGGCAGGCATTGCAGCCCTGCCCCATCTTTTTCAACGCCTTCATGGCCAGTTGACTATCACCTTCTCGGCTTGCCTTTTGCAACTGGTCCAGCCACTCATACTCCAATTCATCCTTCCACTCAGGCACCATCTCGGCAATGGAGAGGTAGTGTCTGGAAAAACGTTCCGACCATTTTTGCATCAGGGGCTGATTTCCAGCCTCAGCATATTCGGTGACCGCCTGCATCTCTCGACGCAGGCTGAACATGGTATGCAACCAGACCTGGCGTTCGTTCTGAGGTTTATACCATTGAGCCAGACTGGCCGGCGGGAGTGATAGCCACTTTTCCGCCGCACTCACCCCCCCGGATAGCAATAGCCCGACTACAATCCACACCAGATAACCTGTTTTCTGCATACCTAATCTCTGCTAAAAGAACGCCAAGTAGCATTACTATACCTCATTCAACCCACTCAAAAGAGATCAACGGCCAGCCACCGGAGCCGTTTATCCACCAATAAGAAAAATTACTTTACAAAAACAGTCAGGCATTTGCCCTATTTGATTAAGGTCAAT
>JAPHUG010000164.1 GCA_026197195.1 Sedimenticola sp. | reverse complement strand
TTTGTCAAACTGCTAATGCCTCCCCAGCAGAGCTGGGGGGTCTCCTATGTTTGTCTAGTAGTCGCCTTTCTTTCCTACACCCACGTATGCAAAATCCCACTCCAGATCAAACGGTGCCCACCAGGCTCCCACGCCGGTCTCTTTGTCTGTATGGCGGTAGAAGCCATTATAGGCCGGCGGCTTGATATGGTACTTGAGGTGATATTTTCCAGGGCCATTAAGCTTGATGTTATCCGCATAATGGGGCCCATCAGAAGCCACCATGGGCATAAAGTGGCCTGTCGTGGACCATTCAGAGCCCTGCTTGGTGATGGTGTAACTGATATCCAGATAGGGCATCCATTCACCTTCACCAAAGCCGTTCTGGTTACCCTTTATGGCATGAATATCGGCCTCAAGATGGATATCAGCATTGCCCATTCCTGGAAGCATCGGCTCCATCATGGTGGGCTGCAGGTAGACTGCCGCAATCTCCATTCCATTCAGCTCAACCGGATCGCCGATTGGCTGCTCCCCCGCGAGGGTAACGCCACTCCCCAACAGACCGGCTAAGGCCAAACTCACTAATTGCTTCTTCATTTATGACTCCGTTTTATTTAATAATGCGACTAATTCGCGTTTAATGACAAAAAAATACCCGTCACGGCACCCCGTAACGGGCCTCTTACAATCCAAACACCGCAGGCCACCAAGCGAGACCCACGGCACAACTACCCAACACCCCAGGTAACAAGGGGAGCCAGAGCGATTTCACCGCGACCCCTTGATTGGTGAGGATTTTTCCACCCAGATAGAGACTCCAAAACAGCCCAAGCATAAACAGCCCGGCCTTCAAATAGCCCACCGTCTCCACAGCGAGACCCAGAGTGACCAACGGGGCGAACAGCTCACCCCCCAGACCCAGGATCAGTGACACCATGGCCACAGGTGTATACTGATAGCCCAGCTCAACAAACCGACCCGAAAGCTTCAAATCTGCCCCTACACGCCCCGCAAGCCAGGCCGATAAGACCGTGGTTATGGTCAGCACCAGGGCCAGCAGAACCATCACAGCCAGCATAAAGCCAACAATCATGCCGAAATCCAGCCAGTTAAATACTTCACGGCGCTCAGGGTGAACGCTCATCAACCACCAGGGCCCCGACTCACCTATCCAGTACCACTCCCGCTCAATAAACCAGCTTCCAACCGCTTGTCTAAGCTGCTGATAGACCGGCAATACCAGCCAGAGAAACCCACCCAACGCAATGCCGGTCCCAAAGAACAGAAAAGCCACCTCATAGGGATTCGGGTGATGCTTGCGAATCTGCTCTATCTCTTCTCCGGCTGGACGCAGACGCAGGTAAAGGCCCCCTTTCGATTGCGGATTAACACACCTGAAACACTCAATACAGTGTCTCGACTCCTCCTTGCGGGGGATATCAATCATGGTGGGGCATACACCCTTTTCGGTAAACCGATCCCCTCCCGGCTTCTTGCGCTTGGGCGCAAACTGCACCGCACCAATCCGTGAGAAGACCCCAAGCAGCAGCCCGATCGGACACATATGACGACACCAGGCCCGCTTATTCCGGCCGTAGAAATAGCCCAGGATAATGGCCAGTATCAGGGTTCCCCCAAACACCTCGGCCACCGCCTCCGGGTGATCCCTTACACCGACGGTCTGGCCCAGTAGGGTGATCAGTAGAAAACTGATTATCGGCGTGCCTTCCCAGCGTACCCAGGCCGGGATAGGTCGCTGGAGGCCCTTCTTGTTTGCCCACTCCGAAGCCGCTCCCATCGGACAGAGAATGCCGCACCAACTGCGCCCTGTAGCAATCACCGAGAGGAATACCAAGGGAAACCAGAGCCCCCACATGGCATAGTTGGCAAATCGTCTGAAATCATTGAGTGGCGTGGCATTTTCTGCCGATTCAGGGAGAAACAGGGGAACAAGCATGATGCCCAGAAAAAAGAGAAACATGGCCCCATGAAGCCAAACCAGACGATCCCGATGCTGAACAAAGAAGGCCTCAATAGGGCCCGCCATGCGCTGACTGGCACGGATGGGAATCTCTACAGCGGCATCACGTTTAACCGAGGAAGGTAATGGCAGACTCACGCTTTCGCTCCGGCCACCAGTTGACGCCGCTGACTCCACCACCAAATCAAAGCAAAGGGCAACGGGAGCAACAGTAGAAGCTGTGCCGCTACACTTTCCAGGCTGGGATAGAGACCCAACCAGGTGACGGTGGGTCCGCCATCAATCGGCGTTATGCCAACCCAACCGGCCTCTTGCAGCTCAAGCACACCATTCCCTGCAAAAGAGACCGCCAGGTAGTAGAGCAGTGCCGCCGTGACGGTAAAGAACAACCCAATAGGCAGCTTGAAAGAGGCCAGCTGCATCACTTTATAGAGCACCAGGAGTGCCACAGCGGCGCTAGCAAAACCCATCAGCAGTGGCTGCCAGTGCCCATCAGCCTGACCGGCCAGGGCCTGGTAAAAGAGTACCGTTTCAGCCCCTTCCCGATACACCGCCAGAAAGGCAGCCAGACCCAACGCAAAGGCACTGCCACGACTGAGTGCCTGATCGATCTGGTGGTTGATAAAGGCCTGCCAACGGGCCGCCTCACTTTTTGAAATCAACCAATAGCTGACATAAAACAACACCACCGATGCCAACAGCATGGTGATACCTTCTAACGCCTCCTGTCCGGCACCGGAGATCTGAAAAACAACCGTTAACAACCAGGCCGTCAGCAGACTGGCCACGAGGGCCAGAGCCGTACCCTGATAGATGACCCTCACCTTCTCCGTGGCACCCTGCCTTCTCAGATAGGCGACCAGTGCGGTAATGACCAGCATCGCTTCAAAGCCTTCCCGCAAGAGGATCAGAAAAGCCTGTACCAGCAGCCCCCAAAAACTGCTGTCCGTGGGTTTTTGCGTCTGGGCAACCTGTTCCAATGCACCGCGGAGTGTTTGCCAGGCCGCTGCAACCTGCTCGACGGGACGCTCCTGAGAGGCCAAACCGATAATCTTGCTAAAGTACGACTCCAACTCACTCTTCAGTGCAGGGTCCTGCATTCCAATGGCCAGCTCCATGCCGCTTCCTTCGAAAACATCGAAATAGAGACCAGAGA
>JAPHUG010000384.1 GCA_026197195.1 Sedimenticola sp. | reverse complement strand
TCATCAAATCACCGACATAGCTGGTCTTAAGCAACCCTAATGAATGCCCGATTGATTAACTGGTTTAAATTCTCATCCCCGGCCACCTTCTATCCGCTGGCCGGGAAATTGGTCCCCATCTTTACGCTGATAACGTTGGTGTTGATAGGTGTTGGTCTCTACATGAGCTTCTTTGTGGCGCCGACGGACTACAAGCAGGGTGAGGGCTATCGCATCATCTTCGTGCATGTGCCGGCCGCCTGGATGTCCATGTTTATCTACCTGGTTATGGCCTTCTGGGCCGGCTTGGGACTGGTGTTCAATACACGTCTCTCCGGGATGATGACGCGGGCTCTGGCACCCACGGGGGCCATCTTTGCCTTTCTGGCGCTCTGGACCGGGGCCTTTTGGGGAAAGCCGATGTGGGGTACCTGGTGGGTTTGGGACGCCCGGCTGACGTCGGAGCTGATCCTACTCTTCCTCTATCTGGGCTACCTCGCCCTGCAGGGTGCTATTGATGATACCCGCCGAGCTGATCGGGCAGGTGCGCTTCTGGTGCTGGTAGGGGTGATTAATATCCCCATTATTTATTACTCGGTTCAGTGGTGGAATACCCTTCATCAAGGGGCCACCATTAGCATGGATAATGGTTCCAAAATGGGTGTTACCATGCTCTGGACTATGCTGATCATGGCCCTCGGTTTTTGGGCCTATACCATTGCTGTCGCTCTGGCACGCGTGCGTTCCATCATCCTGGAGCGGGAAGCGGACACCACCTGGGTGAGTGAGCTGGACGAGGTGCGGAGGTGAGTATGGCGGAATTTTTTGATATGGGCGGCTATGCCCTTTATGTGTGGGGATCGTTTGGTGTCTCTGCGTTGTTGATGATAATCGAACCGATCATGGTGCGCAGTCACCGGCGGGCAGTTTTGCAGCGAATTTCGCGCATAGTCCGGATGAAAGCGGAGGAGAGAGTATGAAGGCAAGACACAAGCGGCTTGGGTTTCTGGTAGCCGGCCTGGTCGGACTGGGTGTGGCGGCAGCCCTGGTATTTAATGCGCTGGACAGCAATCTCTCCTATTTTTTCTCGCCGACGGATGTGGCGCAGAACAAAGCGCCGGCTGATCATGTCTATCGACTGGGCGGTATGGTTCAGGCGGGCAGTCTGGAGCGGGGTAAAGAGTTGACGGTGAAGTTTGTTGTAACGGATACCGCCCATACCGTAAAAGTGGCCTACACGGGTATTCTCCCTGATCTGTTTGCAGAGGGGCAGGGTGTTATTGCCCAGGGGCGTATGGGGCCAGAGGGTGTGTTTGTTGCCGATGAAGTTCTGGCCAAGCACGATGAAAATTATATGCCGCCCGAGGTGGCCGATGCGCTGGAAAAGGCCCACGCCGGATCTCCAGCTGAGGCAGCAAAATAATGATTCCTGAACTCGGACATGTGGCGCTCATCCTGGCGTTGTCACTGGCCATTATCCAGACCACGTTGCCGATCATAGGTGCGCATCGCGGTATTGGAAGCTGGGTGGCGGTAGCCAAACCCGCGGCACTGGGGCACCTCTTTTTTATGGTGATTTCCTACGGCTGCCTGACCTATGCGTTTCTGGTGCACGATTTTTCCGTGGCTTACGTGGCGCAAAACTCCAACACCCTGCTACCAACCATCTACCTGATTTCGGGTGTTTGGGGAGCGCATGAGGGATCACTTCTGCTATGGGCCCTGATGTTGGCGCTTTGGACCGGGGCGGTGGTGCTATTCAGTCGGAGTATGCCGGAGACCATGATCGCCCGTGTAGTTGGGGTGATGGGTTTTGTCAGCGTTGGTTTTCTGTTGTTTATGCTGTTTACATCCAACCCTTTCGATCGACTGGTCAATGCACCGATCGAGGGTCGTGATCTGAATCCGCTGTTGCAGGACCCCGGTCTTGCGATCCATCCGCCGATGCTCTACATGGGGTATGTCGGTTTCTCTGTCGCCTTTGCATTCGCTATTGCTGCCATGCTGGGTGGCCGTCTTGATGCAGCCTGGGCCCGTTGGTCACGGCCCTGGACCAATGTTGCCTGGGCTTTTCTAACCCTGGGTATCGCTCTTGGAAGCTGGTGGGCCTATTACGAGCTGGGCTGGGGTGGCTGGTGGTTCTGGGATCCGGTGGAGAACGCCTCCTTTATGCCGTGGCTGGTGGGTACGGCTTTGATTCACTCCTTGGCGGTGACTGAGAAACGGGGCGCGTTCAAGGCCTGGACGGTGTTGTTGGCGATCTTTGCTTTCTCCCTCAGTCTGCTGGGTACCTTCCTGGTACGTTCCGGTGTACTGACCTCGGTGCATGCCTTTGCCTCAGATCCTTCCCGCGGCATCTTCATCCTTATCTTCCTGGTCGTGGTTATTGGCGGCTCCCTGTTGCTCTATTCGTGGCGTGCCTCGCAGATTCGCAGCAGTGTGAGTTTTAATCTGGTCTCCCGGGAGACCGGGCTTTTGCTGAATAATGTCATCCTGGTCGTGGCGGCTTGCAGTGTGTTGCTGGGTACGCTCTATCCATTGGCGATTGATGCACTTGGGATGGGTAAGATCTCGGTTGGACCTCCCTATTTTAACAGCGTCTTTATTCCGCTTACGGCGCCACTGGCGGCACTGGTCGGTGTGGGCGCGCTGGCGCGCTGGCGTCAGGACAGCGGTCAGCGACTGTTTGCCCGCTTGCGTTTTTCGCTGATCTTCAGTGTTGTTGCAGGTTCTGCATTAATGGTATTGGCTCCCTTCTTTGCCTGGGGAGCCCTGCTTGCGCTGGTGCTGGCTATCTGGGTGATGATGAGCACGTTGCAGTGGCTGCTGGATAGAAAGACCGCTGGACGCTCTCTCTTGCAGACAGTGGCGAATACGCCACGTGCTGGCTGGGGTATGGTCTGTGGTCATCTGGGTATTGCCATATTTGTGGTGGGTGTCACCCTCACTTCTATCTATAGCGAAGAGAAAGACGTGCGCCTGGCGCCTGGGCAATCTTATTCGCTTGGCGGTTACGACTTCATCTTCCATGGGGCGAAGCAGTCCCAGGGACCGAACTATCAGGCGTACCGAGGTGAGGTGGATGTCAAATTCCAGGGCAAGCAGGTGGCCCACCTGAATCCAGAAAAGCGTAATTACAAAACGGGTATGCCGATGACAGAGGCTGGTATTGAAGATGGGCTGTTCAGGGATCTGTTTGTTGCGCTGGGTGAGCCACTCGGCACAGACGGGGCCTGGAGTGTGCGTCTTTATCATAAGCCTTTTGTTCGCTGGGTCTGGTTGGGCGCCCTCTTTATGGCGTTGGGTGGTCTGTTGGCGGCCAGTGATAGACGCTATTACCGGCTGAAAAAGAAGGCCAGGGTGGCAGCGGGCGAAGCCCCGGCAGGTGCGGCATGAAGGCGCGCTTTCTCATTCCCTTCGCTTTCTTTATTGGTCTGGCGGTGTTGCTTGGGATTGGTCTGACACTCAATCCCCGGGATGTCCCCTCTGTACTGATCAATGAGAAGGCCCCGGGTTTTGATCTGCCAGACCTGTTTGATCCGGAGAAACGGGTCAGCTCAGAATCCATGAAGGGGAAGGTCTGGCTGATGAATGTCTGGGGTACCTGGTGCCCAGAGTGTTGGCGTGAACATGCGTTCCTTAATAATCTT
>JAPHUG010000052.1 GCA_026197195.1 Sedimenticola sp. | reverse complement strand
GGGCTTTTTAATGTGGGGAAGTGTACAGGATTTGATGAGAACCCTTCGTTCGACAGATCGGCAGCGCCGATCTGGACGATGCCAGCGGCATCGCCCGAAGGGTGAGCACCCAACGGGTGCGAATCAATCCCTGCAGAAAATCAGCAGGCTATCTTTGATTTGAACCCGCCTAGTGCAGGGCCTTACATCGGTACAACTGTGCGCCAGTTAACAAAATACTTAACTTCCTGGTGTCAGGGGTTCAGTATTTCTAACGCTTCTCAGTGTAGAATGCGGCATTGAAACAAGGCCTTGCCAATATGGGTTGGTGAAAATAAGAAGTGGCCGGTGGCACTATGACGGTATTCGATGTCTTTAATGGTGATGCAGATGGAATCTGTGCCTTGGTACAGCTGCGTAAGGCTGACCCGAAAAAAAGCCGGTTGATTACGGGGGTTAAGCGAGATATTCAGCTACTCGATCGCGTTGAGGCAGGCAGAGGCGACCAGGTTAATGTATTGGATATATCCATGGAGAAGAACCGTTCTGCATTGGATCGTTTATTAAACCAGGGTGTCGAGCTGTTTTATGTGGATCACCACCGCCCGGGCGTGATCCCAGAGCATGCGGGTTTAACGGCCATCATTGATACAGATCCGGAAACCTGTACCAGTCTGCTTGTCAATAACCACTTGGGTGGACAGTTTCTACCATGGGCTATCACGGCAGCCTTTGGCGATAATATGACGCGGGCAGCTGAGCTTCTCTGTAAACAGCAAGGCTATTCATCATCAAGGGTCGATCAGCTTAAAACACTGGGCATATGTCTGAACTATAATGGATATGGAGAGCATGTTTCGGATCTTCATATTCCACCTGACAGGCTCTATCTCTCTTTGATGGCGTATGATGACCCTCTTGAGGTGGTAAGTGACCCGGCTTCGTGCTTCCAGCAGCTAAATGCCGGTTATCTTGAAGATCTGGATCGTGCGGGCAGGGAGAGACCGGCGTTTAGTACGGAAGCCGTTGAGATCGTAGTACTGCCCAATGAGTCTTGGGCGAGAAGGGTAAGTGGTGTATTGGGAAACCAGTTAGCCAATGCGAATGCAGATAAAGCACATGCTGTCATGACGCCTAGCAGCAAAGGGGGCTATGTAGTGAGTGTGCGAGCACCTCTAAATAATCGCACAGGCGCTGATCAACTCTGCAGTCAGTTTCCGTCCGGAGGAGGTCGACAGGCAGCCGCGGGTATTAATCATCTGCCTCTCTCTGAGTTTGATCATTTTGCATCAGTTATGCAAAAAATGTATGGAAGTAAAGGGGATAGTGAGGGCTAACGCTCTAGTAGGTATAGGGAATTAATCTCAACTCAGTGCTTTTCAACAGGCGCCGGGATGGATAAGATAGGGTCCTTTTAAGAACGAAAGGACTTGAATGATAGTCATTCCTGGATGGCTGGGTTCAAGTTGTATTTACCATAGAAACAACTTTCAATCATTCTCTCTTGGGTGGTTGTCTTTAATTGGGGTAATGGCGTGATCAAGGTACTGCTCGTTGACGATCATGAACTGGTGCGAACGGGGTTTCGCCATATCTTGCATGACACCCAGGGAATTGAAGTGATTGGTGAGTCTGATAGCGGAGAGGATGCTGTCCTTAAAGCCAAGCAGCTCAAACCCGATCTGGTCATGATGGACATCAACATGCCCGGTATTGGCGGCATTGAAGCGACCCGTCGTATCCGAAGGCAGAATCCAGAAACACAGGTTATTGTGGTTACCGTCCTTTCAGATGCCCCTTTTCCAGAACAACTGCATGAAGCCGGAGCGCTGGGTTATCTGACGAAAGGCTGTCCTGCCGATGAGCTCTTTCAGGCCATAAAGGTGGTGGCCGCGGGACGCCCCTTTATTTCAAGTGAAGTATCCCAGAAATTAACCTTGGCCCGTATGACGGGCGCAAACCCTGACTCACCTTTCAGCCGGCTGTCGCAAAGGGAGATGCAGGTTTTGTTAATGATTACCCAGGGTCAAAGGACACAGTTTATCTCAGATTCGCTCTGCCTCAGCCCCAAAACGGTCAGTACCTATCGGCACCGCTTGTTTGAAAAGTTGGATGTGGAAACCGATGTGGAGTTGACCCTGCTTGCACTTCGTCATGGATTGATCACTGCTGCTGATTCGCCCAGTGTTTGATTCTGATTGTCGCCGCTGTTCTCGCTTGTCCGAGTTTCTGGACCAGGTAAAGTTAGAGCATCCTGACTATTTCGCCCGTCCTGTCCCCCCGTTTGGGGATAAAAAGGCCCGGCTGTTGGTGGTCGGTCTGGCTCCGGGTATGCATGGTGCGAATGCGACTGGTCGGCCCTTTACGGGTGATTATGCGGGTATCCTCCTCTATGAGACGCTCTATAAATACGGCTTTTCCAGTAAACCGGAATCGGTAACGGCAGATGATGGGCTCAAACTCAAAGATTGCAGAATAACCAATGCCGTAAAGTGCCTGCCCCCGCAAAACAAACCACTCGGAAGCGAGATTAATACATGCAATCAATTCCTCACTGAAGAGCTGAAGCGATTGCCTGAAGGGGCCGTTATCGTGGCGCTTGGACTGGTCGCACACAACGCTGTCCTCAAGGCATTGGGACAGAAACTAAGTGGCTTCAAATTTGCCCATCTGGCCCAACATGCAATGCCAGGGGGGATCCAATTGATCGACTCCTACCACTGCAGTCGTTACAACACCCAGACCCGTCGACTGACACCCGATATGTTCTATGCCGTTTTTGATCGTGCCAGAAAAGAGCTAAACGCTTTATAATGGCCGAATGGCGCTTGAAACCGGCAATACCCCTTTTGATCACAAGAGTTTTTTAAAGAGTCTGACTCATCTTCCAGGTGTCTATCGGATGCTTGCGGCTGATGGGGGTGTGCTCTATGTGGGAAAGGCGAAAGATCTAAAGCGGCGGGTCAGTAGTTATTTTACCCGGGCACTGAATCGGCGAATCCAGCTCATGGTTGCCAGAATAAATGCCATAGAAGTGACGGTAACGCATACCGAGGCTGAGGCGTTGATCCTTGAGAACAACCTCATTAAATCGCTCAAGCCAAAAT
>JAPHUG010000265.1 GCA_026197195.1 Sedimenticola sp. | reverse complement strand
GACCAGACGGAGCTGGTCGCTTCATTCAACACCAACGACCGCGACCGGTTGCAACCGATCTGGGACAGCTTTTACCAAGAGGTTGTAACCGACAAGGTGCTTACCCTTGACCCCACTCCGATCAATACCCTAGGCGGCGTCATCATCAGTAATAAAGCGAAAACCATTCGATTCGACAACACCTTTGAAGGAAGAGAAGAGCGGCTGGCAAACCCACTCCACCAGACGATCCTGGAACGACTCTTCCCGGCCGGTACCGTACAAGATAACCTGAGCAGTATGCGATGAGCAGCAAAGACAAACAGGGCACCATCAGCGAAATCAATGGCCCGATCCTCAACATTCATCTACCGGGCATCCGCAATGGTGAACAGGTGAAGATCGGCTCTATGGGACTCTATGGTGAGGTAATCGCCCTCAAGGGCGAGACCGCACTGGTTCAATCCTACGAGTCCACCGAAGGTGTACGACCGGGCGAACAGGTATGGGGCCTGGGCCGGCCACTCTCGGTTGAACTGGGGCCGGGACTGCTGGGCAGTATCTTTGATGGCGTTCAGCGACCGTTGGACAAGGTGTTTCTTGAATCGGGCGATCACATCGGCCGAGGCATTAACCTCCCCGCACTGGATCGTCAAAAGGCGTGGCACTTTGTTCCGGAGCCCGATCTGGCGATCGGCGATAACCTCTCTCCCGGACAACTGATTGGCCGGGTACAGGAGAGCGCCATTATTGAGCATCGCATCATGGTGCCACCGCAACTTTCGGGGGTACTGACCGAATTGGCCCCTGAAGGTGATTATCGACTGGACGATCCCATTGGTCGCCTGCAACGCCCTGAAGGCAAACAGACCAAACTGATGCTCTACCAGCACTGGCCGGTGCGCACACCCCGCCCCTATCGGCGCCGGGATCACGGACTCTCGCCACTCATCACCGGTCAACGCATACTCGACACCTTCTTTCCGCTGCTTAAAGGTGGAAAAAGCGCTGTGCCCGGCCCCTTCGGTGCCGGCAAAACCGTTGTACAGCAACAGATCGCGCGCTGGTCGAATGCGGATATTGTTATCTATGTCGGTTGTGGTGAGCGGGGAAATGAGCTGGTCGACGTACTGGAGACATTCCCCCAACTGCAAGACCCCTACTCCGGCCACAAACTGATGGAGCGCACCCTGCTGGTTGCGAACACCTCCAACATGCCGGTCGTGGCCCGTGAGGCCTCCATCTATGTCGGCATCACCATGGCCGAGTATTACCGAGATCAGGGTTATGATGTGGTGATGCTGGCCGACTCCACCAGTCGCTGGGCAGAAGCGCTGCGCGAGGTATCAGGCCGTCTGGGTCAGATGCCCGTGGAGGATGGCTATCCGGCCTATCTCGCCTCTCGACTGGCGGCCTTTTATGAGCGCGCCGGACGGGTCGAATCCCAGGGTTGCGGCAAAGGTTCTGTCACCCTGATCGGTGCCGTCTCTCCGCCTGGCGGCGATTTTTCCGAGCCGGTGACTGCTCATACCAAAGAGATCATTCAGACCTTCTGGGCGCTCTCCAAAGAGCTGGCCGATGCCCGTCACTATCCCGCCATCGACTGGGTTGGCAGCTTCTCGGAACACGTAGGCGTCGCTGCCCAGTGGTGGCATAAAGAGATCAGCCCGGATTGGGAGCATCGGCGTAAACAGGCCCTGGGGTTACTGGCCCGTGATGCTGAACTCTCCCGCATTGTTAATCTGGTCGGCCCTGAAGCCCTCTCTTCGGCTCAGCGCTGGGAACTGGAAGGCGCTGCACTGATCAAGGAAGCGGTCTTACAACAGAGTGCCCTTGACCCTGTGGACACCTTCGCCTCGCCTGAAAAACAGTTTCTGTTGCTGGATATGGTATTGATGATCTTTGAGCGGGGTTCAGAACTGATCGAACTGGGTATCTCGGTACAAGAGCTTACCGATCTCCCACTGATGGCCAAGGCTCGCCGAGCCAAGCAGACCTTCAGTAGCGAACAGTGCGACAAGATCCGCCAGCTGATGGATGAGTTCAAAGCGGCCTTTAGTCAAATTCGTCTTGAATACGCCAAGTTCAAGGAGCACGCACAATGAGTGCCAAAGAGTACCGCACTGCCAGTTCGGCCCAAGGCAGTCTGCTGGTGGTTAAAAATGCCCCGCAGGTCGCGTTCGGTGATCAGGTATTGATTCGCGATCATCTCAATAGACGCCGTAACGGACAGGTCATTCGCACCAGTGAGCAGGAAGCCCTGATTCAGGTCTTTGAAGGGACAAACGACCTGGACCTGGAAAACACCTGGGTACGGTTTCTTGATCAGTCACTGGAGATCAATCTCTCCCCGGAAATTCTAGGGCGTATCTTCAATGGACTGGGGCACCCCAAAGATGACCGCCCGCCGATCCTCTCCAACGTCAGTCGTAATGTGAATGGCTCAGCAATCAATCCGGCGGCCCGTAACTATCCCCGGGAGTTTATCCAGACCGGCATCTCTTCGATTGATGGCCTGAACTCCCTGGTGCGGGGACAGAAGTTACCCATCTTCTCCGCCTCCGGTCTGCCTCACAATCGACTCGCCGCGCAGATTGTACGACAGGCCAAGCTGGTCGATGAGGAGAGCAGTTTCTCTATCGTGTTTGCCGCCATGGGGGTCTCTTATGCCGACGCCCGCTTCTTTCAGGAAGAGTTCGCCGACTCCGGTGTACTGGGCAATGTGGTGATGTACATCAACCTTGCCGACGATCCCCCGGTAGAGCGATTGACACTGCCCCGTGTCGCCCTGACCGCCGCCGAGTACCTTGCCTTTGATCTTGATCGCCATGTGCTGGTGGTCTTGACCGACATGACCAACTACGCTGAGGCGTTACGTGAGGTGGCAACTGCCAAAGGTGATGTTCCCTCGCGTAAAGGCTATCCCGGTTATCTCTATTCCGACCTGGCAGAAATCTATGAGCGCTCTGGCAGAATCAAGGATCGGCACGGCTCAGTTACCATGGTGCCAGTGGTCACTATGCCATCGGATGATATCACCCACCCAATCCCGGATCTGACCGGCTATATTACCGAGGGACAGATCGTGCTAAGCCGTGAGCTGCATAATCAGGGGGTCTATCCACCGGTCCACATCTCCCCATCGCTCTCCCGTCTGATGAAAGATGGCATTGGT
>JAPHUG010000349.1 GCA_026197195.1 Sedimenticola sp. | reverse complement strand
TACCGTGAAATAACCTGACCGGGCAGTGGATCGGGATAGGACCATCAAGCAACAGGTGGTGGTTGCCCTCTTCAAGAAGCGTGAGGGTAATGGGGTAGGGTTGCTGATCATCATAGTCACAAGGAATCATTACGCTACCCTGTGATTGCAGCTGCTGCTTTTGCCCTTCAGAGAACATCGGCATTAAGAGGCGCTGGGTGAAGTCCGTTGCACAGGCGAGTGTTATGAGGGCCTGTATTCGCTCAGGCCGGGCCAGGGTTGCCAGTAGTGAGAGCCAGCCTCCCATACTGGAGCCTACCAAAATGATCTCTCCCCGGGTCAATTGATCAATCACTGCAAGGGCATCATCCAGCCATTCGCCGATAGTACCTGACTCGAAATTGCCGGACGATTGGCCATGTCCCGAATAGTCAAAGCGGATAAAGGCGCGTTTATGTTTTTGGCACCACTGCTCGAAAGCAACCGCCTTGGTACCCGTCATATCTGACTTGAACCCACCAAAGAACACAACGGTCGGTTCAGCACCTTCGGTTTTATAAAAGGCAATCTGTTTACCGCTCTGCAGTTCAAGAAAGCGGGGGCTATTATTATCCACTCATGTGATCTCGTCGTGACCGAAGGGTGAATAATACCTGTCGGTCAACCTATTTCAACCGGGGAAAGTACCCGTCTATTGCGGAGTGCTCCGTACCCGTCGGATAGCCGCTTGCCAGCCTTGAAGAAGTGCCTCTCGAACCGAGTCATCCAGGTCCGGCTTGAAAGCCCTCTCCTGTTCCCAGTTAGCCTCAAGCTCTTCCAAGGCGTTATAGACACCACACTGCAGACCCGCTAGATAGGCAGCTCCTAGCGCGGTAGTCTCCGTCTGCCTGGGGCGTTGTACTGTTAGATTCAGGATGTCGGCCAGAAACTGGCATAGCCAGTCATTGTTTACCATGCCCCCGTCAACCCGGACATGGGTAGGCCGTATACCATCTTCTGTCATGGCATTAAACAGATCATGCGTTTGATAGCAGACGGACTCCAGTGTTGCCCGTACAACCTCTTTGATCCCTGTCCCCCGGGTCAGGCCAAACAGTCCTCCCCGTGCATCGGGGTCCCAGTGTGGGGCTCCAAGGCCGGTAAAGGCGGGCACCAGGTAGACCCCTTGGTTATGTTCAACGGTACGGGCAATCGCCTCTGTCTCTTCGGCGCTGTTGATGAGACCCAGGCCGTCTCTCAACCACTGTACGGCGGCACCAGCCACAAATATCGATCCCTCCAGTGCATAGGTCGTCTCACCGTTTAATCGGTAGCCAATGGTGGTTAACAACTTATTATTTGATGTGAGTGGGGTACTGCCGGTATTGGCCAGCACAAAACAACCCGTGCCATAAGTGCTTTTGGTCATACCAGGGTGGAAGCAGGTCTGCCCAAAAGCCGCCGCCTGTTGATCGCCCGCCATACCACCGATAGAGAATGATTCACCGGTCAAGGTTGTATCTGTCACACCAAATGCCGTTGAACAGGCTCTCACTTCGGGTAGCACTGCAGCGGGAACATTCATCAGAGAGAGCAGGTCATCATCCCAACGATGGGTTTTGATGTTGAACAGCAGTGTTCGGGCTGCGTTGGTGGCATCGGTGGCGTGTACTCTTCCCTTGGTGAAACGCCAGAGTAAAAAACAGTCAATGGTGCCAAAAGCCAGATCACCCTGTTCAGCCCTTTCACGGGCGGTTGGGACGTTATCCAGAATCCAGGCAAGCTTGGTGCCAGAGAAATAGGGGTCCAACAGCAGTCCTGTTTTATCCATAACGGCCTGCTCATGACCTGCCTGCTTGAGTTCTGTGCAACGCGGGGCGGTTCTTCTGTCCTGCCAGACAATCGCGTTATAGATCGGCTTGCCACTGCTCCTTTCCCATACCACGGTTGTTTCGCGCTGATTGGTGATGCCAATGGATGCGATCGGACGATCCATTGCCTTTGCCGCGTTGATCGCCCCTCGCGTAACTGACAGAACAGTGCGCCATATCTCCTCTGGGTCATGTTCAACCCAGCCAGATTCAGGAAAGTGCTGCGAAAACTCTTGCTGGGTTGTAAAAAGCGAGTGTCCGCTTTTGTCAAAGAGAATGGCTCGGGAGCTGGTGGTGCCCTGGTCAATACTGAGTATCAATGGCAAGTTGGACATAACATCACTCAACGATATTGTTATAGTGATTTATAGTATGGATGATAGAGACACTATAGTCGATTTAGGGGTAGACAGAGAATGCCACCAAATGACATCGTACCCACTTTAAACGCCATCGATCTACTGGTTATCGGCGGGGGCATCAATGGTGTCGGTGTGGCCAGGGATGCGGCGGGCAGGGGACTGCAGGTCTACCTGTGTGAAAAAGATGACCTGGCCCAGCATACCTCATCGGCCAGTACCAAGCTGATACATGGTGGATTACGCTATCTTGAGTTTTACGATTTCAAACTGGTACATCACGCACTGCAAGAGCGGGAAGTACTGCTCCGTTCAGCACCACACATCATCTACCCGATGCGCTTTATTCTTCCCCATCACAAGGCGTTACGCCCCAAGTGGATGATACGTATTGGCCTGTTTTTGTATGACCATCTGGGTGGGCGAAAAATGCTACCAGCTTCACATAGTGTCGATCTACGTAGGCATATCGCAGGGGGCATGCTAAAACCGGTCTATAAATCTGGGTTCGAGTATTCAGATTGTTGGGTGCATGATGCACGTCTAGTTGTTTTGACCGCCAAGGATGCCGAGGCACGTGGCGCAGTTATCGCCACACATACACGCTGTCTTTCACTCAAACGCCACACGGACCATTGGTCTGCAACTCTACAAAATGAACGTGATGGGAAAACCATCGAAGTTAAAACAAAGGCCGTTGTTAATGCCGCAGGCCCCTGGGTAGAGGAAGTGCTAGGCTTGGGTGTCAGTGCTGACCAGACCCATGGTGTTCGTTTCGTAAAGGGAAGCCATATTGTTGTCCCGCGGCTGTTTGAGCATGACTATCCCTATATCTTTCAGCACACCGATGGGCGGGTTCTTTTTGCTATTCCCTTTGAAGAGAACTATACCTTGCTGGGCACAACGGATATTGAATTGGATGAACTGCCTGACGAAGTAGCAATAACACCGGACGAGGTGGAATACATCTGTACAGCAGTAAGTGAATATTTTAAGCAACCCATTCATCCTGAGTCTGTGATCTGGAGCTTCAGTGGTGTGCGTCCACTCTATGATGACGCTGTAAGTAATGCATCAAAAGTCACCCGTGACTACAACCTGCACCTGGATAGCCAACAAGCACCCATACTTTCCATCTACGGAGGAAAGATCACCACATTCCGAAAACTTGCGGAAGAGGTGATGGACCTGCTATCTGAGTGTATGGCGATCGAAGGGGCGGCCTGGACAGCCGAGAGCCACCTGCCCGGTGGTGATATGGCCAACAGTGATTTCAAACTGTTTTTCAATCAGTGTACAAGGCGTTACCCCTGGATGAATAAACAACTGCTGAAATCCTATGCGGGGCACTACGGCACCTGCATACAAACCTTGCTTGAAGAGAGTGCAAGTGAAGCAGATTTGGGAATTCATTTTGGCGGGCAACTCTATGAAAAAGAGGTTCGCTACCTGATTGACCATGAGTATGCCGAATCCGCAGACGATATTCTCTGGCGGAGAACAAAGCGTGGGCTACGATTAAGTGCGATAGAGATTAAGCAATTTACAGCCTGGCTTGAAGGTATTAAATAGTTATTTCAACAACATAACATCCATCTTCTCCTGCATAAAAAACCGAATTCAGCGACACCTGTCGCAAAAATCCCCCAAGAAAATACCATAGTCTTCTAGTATTAATAATAATAACAGTATGTTACGAGTAATACTTTAGCATTTACCCTAACTGAATAGGCGACAGGAGTTTTACGACACATGTCGCATATGCTGCTCTGAGTGGTTTTATTAAAGGAAAATAACGACTTGAATTTGCTGGGAATTTAATGAATACTTTTGTTTTGTAAATGAGCGGATAGGTGTCAGTTGGATAGGCGTCACGTGTCGCTGAATAATACTGTTAAGCCTCCAAGGAATGTGTATGTCACCAGAAGCTATAGCCGCAAGTGCCAGTGCCGTAATTGCTCTGTGTGCACTATTACTCACTGCATCGCAAGCCAGCAAAATGAGAGAGCACAATAGAATTTCAGTGCGTCCTCACTTAACCACATGGAACTCGAAAGACTTTGAAAAAGGTAGCTACGGTGTATATCTCCTGAACAATGGTATTGGTCCGGCACTGATCAAGAAATTTGAAATCCGAGTAGATAATAAAGTTGTGTCAGGCGAAGGCACCGAGCCAATAGAAAAGGCTCTGAAAATTGTTCTGCCTAACCAACCGTACAAATCGCAAAATGCCTACTTGGCTGCTGGCTTCGCATTAGGTGCAAAAGAAAATATCTGCATATCCTTAGTACAGTTTCTGGATGGCTTTTCAATGGGTAAAGAGGAAGTAGAGCACGCAGCAAAAAGAACGGATCTAATAATTGAGTACGAGTCCTTTTATGGGGAAAAGTATGCTCTTGACACCCGTGACTGAAGGCTTAACAAGAAAAGGCAGCCGACAATTAACTCGCTACCCGCTCGTTAATATCGGCTGCTTTAGGCGTTAAGTTCTAATCAAGGAAGTAGCATGAAAATAGAAAATGGTATAATTCTATTAATCTTAATTTTCCTCACAGGATGCCAATCAGGAAACTCTTTAACCAGAGATAATTCTAATAAAACATATGAAGTACTTGGGTCAGCAAAGCATGGCTACTTACTTAGATATAACGGGTGGGGTTCTGAAGAACAAAAAATAGCCAAATGGCATGAAAAAGCATCTGAAATATGTGGCAAAAATAGCTATGAAGGTTCGCCTAAGATTTTTAACCACAACTATGGTGGCAAGAGTATCCCGGCTATAGCATATGGTGGGGGAATTTTGGGTGTTCTTGCAGCGCAAGCTGCATCTGGAGGTGGTCACAGTCAAGTTGCAGCGGGTCCACTGATGTGCAAAAAAGAAACTTAACAAGGCCAGTCAAAACGATGCTTCGCACGTTTGCTGGCAGCGTTAGAGCGTACAAAATCATATGGACGATAAAGCAGACAAGATAGAACATATTATGTTCTTTGTTATTCCCAATATTTTTGGGATCATTGTTTATTTG
>JAPHUG010000477.1 GCA_026197195.1 Sedimenticola sp. | reverse complement strand
CTCCACTGATAACTTCTAAACGCACCCGTCCAACATCAACGGGGCTGAGCCAAGGTGCCAGCCCCTGGAATGATGGCTTTTCACCCACCTCAATCTCTCGAAAAAAGGGTAAACCTGACTCATTCCAGGTGAATACCATTCTGATCAGGGCAAAAAGTGTGACTCAGTCGACAAAAAGACAGGCCCCAGACATGAAACTATGAGATAAACGCCTAATAGGTTCATTTTGATGCTTGAACCACATACAAAGTGCTCTATCTTGGCTTAATATTCAGATACATCGGTCGATAATTGTCTTTGATATGACCCAAGAGATCACCCACATAAACCGTCAACGGAAGCAGCACTCCAAGCAGGAAAGGTCCTTCCGCATAGTACAGATCACCGACTGTCATCTGCATACCGACCCTGAATGGAAGCTAGCCGGGATAAACACCCAAACCAGCTTTGAGTGGGTGATGGATCTGGTTGGACAAAATAGCCAGGCCACTGACCTTCTCCTGCTTACCGGAGACCTGGTACACGACGCCTCAATCGCCGGCTACCAGCGCCTGAACCAACACATACAGCAATTTGGCGTCAGGGCCTGTTGCCTTCCCGGCAACCATGACAAACCGGACATCCTAAGCCGCTATCTGACAGGCGGCGTAGTTGAAGCACCCAAAGTGGTCGATCTGGGCAGCTGGCTGATCATTCTCCTCGATTCGACCATCCCTCACTCCGAAGGGGGGCATTTGAGCGACCAGGAGCTTGCGACCCTCCAAAATACACTCACACAGTATACCGATCGGCATGTATTGATTGCACTGCACCACCACCCAGTCAAAATCAACAGTGCCTGGATGGACGACATGTCGCTCGACAACCCTGAGCCTTTTCTCTCCCTTCTGGATCAGCATAAGCAGGTCAAGGCCGTGATCTGGGGGCATATACACCAGTCTTTTGAAGCGCTCTATAACGGCGTTCAGATGTTAGGCACACCCTCGACCTGCATTCAATTTGTTGAAAATCAGGACCGTTTCGGTATAAGCACCGCCCCACCGGGATTCCGCTGGTTGGAGCTTTCACCCGACGGTTGCATAACAACAGGCGTTGACCGAGTACCGGCCCTTCCGCCCGGTCTGGACCTCAAAACGGCAGGCTACTAACCCCACCATTCGACGGCGACAACCGCCTTAAATCCGGTTAATATGTCCCAAAAGAGAAGAATCGGAGACGCTGCAGATCCGATCATTTTTTGGAGTATAACCATGCAAAGGTTCTTACTGGGCGCTCTTACTCTGGCGCTTTATTCAAACATCGCTATTGCCGAAGGTACGCCGCCAGCGGCGGCCTCCTATTACGATTACGCTCCGGCCAATAGTGCAATGTGGCGTCCACAGGAACAAGCCACCCTACAACAGAGTGAACCCAGGGCGACTCAACAACACGCCACACCGATGCCTTCAGCGACTCAGTCAGCTTACCCTCAAGCGATACAAGAAGAGCAGCAATACGCAGCGCCTTACGACAACTACGGTTACCAAGAGCGTTATGAACCGGGTTACTATGCCCATCCCCAACCGGGTTATTGGAGTCATCAAGCCTATCCGACTACACCAGGCTACCCGTCCGGTTATCACCCCGGGCAACCCTACAACTACCCTTACATCTATGAAACAGCACCGGTGGCACCTGAGTATGCTGTCCCCCAGGGATACGGCTACCCACAGGATATGGGTTACAGCCAGGAGTACTATGTACCGGCACAGCCAGATCATGATCCGAGCCACCCTGGCTACTATCCGCCCGGCTACGGCACTGAGTACAGCAACGCCCCCCATTACCCTATGCCAGCTCAACCCTATGAAAACCAGCAAGCCCCTTACCAAGGCTACGCAGAGCCCTCCGACAGCTACCCATCCGATAGACTACCGCCCTCCCAAAGTCTGCAACAACCCCCGCCCTATTCGCCGAATAATAACAGCGAGTGGCGGCCCACTGAGCAGCCGATACCAGGAACCGGGAATCAGCAGGTACCGGATAGCAACGGGATGTTGGTGAATGGATCACCGGCTGTCTTCAGACCCTGGACACCACCCGATACTGAGCCAGAGCAGGGTTCGACAGCAGAGTAATCTGCTCGATCAAACTGGCAGGTCCATCAAGAAGTCCGGGGCAGCGTGAACTCAATTACGCTATTTAACCAATGGTGAAATCTGCCAACTCCTGATGGGTGACCGGCTCACAGGAGACTCCGCTGACTTCCGCCTGCGGTGGCCCTTTGGTTAACCAAACCTGTAGCTGGTCGATCGCCTCTTTTTCACCACAGGCCAACACCTCCACCCGCCCATCAGAAAGATTTCTGGCATGCCCCGTGAGTTCCAGTCGCTCTGCCTCAAAACGGGCGGACGCCCGAAAAAAGACCCCCTGGACCTTTCCTGAAATAAGAAAACGCATACAGATGGTCAAAATAGGCTCCTTGCTGATAAAAGAATGATATTTACTGCCGAATGGATGTGCGCTGCTCGATCATTTTTTCAATCATTTCGGCAGTGACAGTTCCAACATGACGGGCAACCAGCTCTCCCTGCGGAGAGATGAGCAGCGTTGTCGGCAATGCGGGTATACGGCCTAGTGTGGTCCTGCCATCGGAAGGGGCCAGCAGGATGGGATAACTGATGAACATATCCTCTAGGAAAACCTTCAACTGTTCGAGAGAGATATCCTCCATATTGACCCCGACCACAACCGCATCCCGATCCTTGTGCTTCTCATGAAACAGTTCCAGTTCTGGCATCTCATCAATGCAGGGGGGGCACCAGGTTGCCCAAAAATTAACGATGACCCATTTACCGGAAAACTCCGCCAAACTTCGGTCCTTACCCTGTAGATCTGGAAGCACCAGATCCGCCGCATGGAGGGGTGAAAAGAGAATCAACAGCAGGACAGCAAGTCCTGGCCGCTTTAGGAGCTGCATTGATCCGACCTCTGCGGGGACAACGCCGATACGCCCCCTGTGTGATTGATAATTTCAACTATTGGCCTCGCCATGGCCTCACGGTACAAGTGATCAACCTGACCTACAATATCACCCAACACGCGCTCACCCGGTTTAAGAGAGTGCTTGAGCAGTTCCGCATCGGGCAACGGGCCAGGTTCAATCTGGTACAAATCCAGCAGTGTGACACTGGCCAGGTCACGAGCCAGCACCCACTCACCCGCCTCAGTTGTCGTAACAAAATGAGCCTGCTGCAATCTTTCCAGATGCCGACCTAATCTATCCAGCCCTATCCCGGGTAGCTGCTGCTGCAGATACTGCAAAGATCGACTCTCACCCCTCTGCTGTGCATCAAACAGAAGCCTCAACAGATGAAACCGCAACAGCAGCGGACTCGCCTTACCCTGCGTATCAAATTCACCCTGTTCATCTACCAGCCCCAGACAGCAACTGAACTCCGCTCCCATCAGGGTAATGACCCAGGAGAGATAGACCCATACCAGGAACAGTGGAATCACGGCCAGTGCGCCGTAAATGGTTTCATAGGTCGGAAAGTTTGTAATGTAGTAAGCAAAGCCCCGCTTGGCCAGCTCAAACAGCAGCGAGGCCAATACGCCTCCCACCACAGCATGCCAAACCGGTACCCGCTGATTTGGAACAACCAGATAAAGCAGGCTGAAAGCAACTGCAGAGGCGATTAACGGCATAAATTGAAACAACCGGCTGCCCACTTCCAGCTGTGACGCGGCATCTGAGAATAGCGGTATCGTAACAAGATAGGAGGTCACAGCCACACTCAACCCTATCAATAATGGCCCCAATGTCAGGATGGCCCAGTACACCATAAACCGATTCAATGGCCGCCGCTTCTTCTCTACCCGCCAGATGGTATTAAATGCCCGTTCGATGTTAGCCATCATCAACAGGGCCACGACAATCAAAAATATCAGGCCGGGGCCCGTCATACCCGCCGCTTTTTTACTGAACTGATTGAGGTATTCCTGAACAACCCGACCCGAGGCAGGCATGAAGTTATTAAAGATGAAGTCCTGCAGCTGTATAACAACCCGATCGCCCACTGGGAATGCAGCAAAGATTGCCAGCACAACCGTCATCAACGGTACAATAGAGAGCAGCGTTGTAAAGGTCAGCGCAGCGGCAGAGGGCAGCCCCTGATCGGCCACAAAGCGTGTCACCAACAGTGTAAAAAACTGGCGAATCTTCAGATAAGTCATCCGTTATTACCTTGCTTGCCCTGTTCTCATTGAGCGCCCAGCCTGAGAGCAAACCAGCCAATCGATGCGCTCCTGGATTGATGATACATCAATCCTTTATCTCCACCAGTATCCCGTTGCTGAATAAGCCTATCCATACAAGCTGTTTAGCGCACAGCTGTTTCGCTACAATACGCTATTATTCTTACTCGAATAGAGGTCACCATGACGGTAAAGATCTATCACAACCCCCAATGCAGCAAATCTCGCCAGACCCTTCAAATCATAGAGGACGAAGGTGTTGATGCCGAGGTTATTGAATATCTCAAGACGCCCCCCAGCCGGGACGAGCTCATCGCGATACTGGATGGCTTGGGCCTGGAGCCCCGTCAACTCATGCGACAGGGGGAAGCAGAGTACAAACAGGCCAACCTGGATAACCCCGAACTGACCCGAGACGCCCTCATTCAGGCCATGCTGGATTATCCAAAGCTGATTGAACGACCCATTGTCGTGAAAGAGGGAAAGGTGATCATCGGACGTCCACCTGAACGCGTACTGGATATCCTCTGATGGCTGAAATACTGATCCTATACTACAGTCGCTATGGCGCCACGGCCGACATGGCACGACAAATCGCCCGTGGCGTTGAAGAGGTCACGGGTATGCAGGCGCGCTTGCGCACCGTAGCACCGGTTTCACCGGTCTGCGAGGCAACAGAACCAGCCGTACCGGAGAGTGGCGCACCTTACGCCACCCTGGCTGACCTGAAAGCGTGCCAGGGTCTGGCTCTGGGCAGCCCAACCCGGTTCGGAAATATGGCCGCCCCGATGAAACACTTTATCGACAGCACCAGTTCACTCTGGCTAACCGGTGCATTGGCAGGAAAGCCGGGTGCCGTATTCACCTCATCATCCAGCTTGCACGGCGGGCAGGAGACCACACTGCTGTCGATGAT
>JAPHUG010000099.1 GCA_026197195.1 Sedimenticola sp. | reverse complement strand
ATTAAAAGGCTTCCGTAGAATCTTCTCCAGATTTGACAAGCTGGATGTTGTTTTTAAATTCTTCATTCATTTTGCGCTAATCACTGATGCGCTGATTAGGGTTAACAGGCCCTAAGACCCTTAGTAATTCACACTACCCGGTCATTCCTTCGAAAGCAGGAATCCAGAAAGACTTAGAAGGAAATCATTTACTTGCAAGCGACATAACCTGATGGATAACTTCTGCTGTTTTGGTGATTTCATCCTCTGTCAGCGTTGGATGAACCAAAAACATCAGAGATGTATCACCGAGCTCTTTTGCCAAAGGCAGCCGCTCAGCCGGACGAAAACCGGTGTTATCGAAGGCCTTTTCAAGATAGACCTCGGAACAACTCCCTTGGTAGCACGGGATTCCATCAGCATTGATAGCATCGATGATATGATCTCTTGTCCATCCAGCCTTAATATTTTCAGCTTGGACATAGGCATAAAACTTATAATTAGCGTGCATACATTGAGAAGTGTAGGAGAGCTTACCTCCAGCATTTTCGCACTCGCCTGTACAACCAAAGGCAGGAAGACGAATAGCGCCACCTCTTCCGGTAAAAGGTGTAAGTGCCTCTCTTAGCCTGTTAGCATTCTCTTGTCGCCGTGCAGACCATTCATTCATTCGCCGAAGCTGAATACGGCCAATCGCGGCCTGCATTTCAGTCATGCGCCAATTGGTTCCAAAACTTTCATGCAGCCAGCGGAACCCCGGCGGGTGGTCACGCTCATAGACTGCCTTGTAGGATTTACCATGGTCCTTATAGGCCCACATGTCCTGCCATAGAATTTCGTCGTTAGTTGTGACCATTCCACCTTCACCGCCGGTGGTCATGATTTTATCCTGACAAAAACTCCAAGCGCCCACATGGCCGATACTGCCCACGCTGCGACCTTTGTATCGCGCGCCATGCGCCTGTGCGCAGTCTTCGATCACGAACAAGCCACGGCGTTCGGCCAACTCCATAATCGGATCCATATCGCATGGCCAGCCAGCCAAGTGTACACAGATGATCGCTTTTGTTCTGTCAGTCAGTACAGTAGAAATTGTATCCACGGTAATGTTTCCGTAATCACGATCAACGTCAGCAAAAACAGGGGTTGCCCCAGCATTCACAACACAAGAAATCGAGGCGATGAAAGTTCGAGGTGTTACTATTACCTCATCACCCGGGCCTATGCCCAACACTTTCAACGCTAGATCTAGTGCCACCGTACCGTTGGCCAGAGCAATGGCATATTCAGATCCAGAGAATCTGGCAAACTCTTTTTCGAATTCTCGACATTCGATGCCTGTCCAATAATTCACTTGATTTGATAAAACCACACGCTTGACAGCTTCAGCTTCTTCCTCAGTAAACAAAGGCCATGGTGAAAAATTGGTAGTCAACATTTGAACTCAACCCTGGTAGTAATTATTTTGTGGATGATTGGCCTCCGCAAAGAAAAACCAGCGTTCGGCCAGCAGCCCCATGTATTGAATAAGAACCGCAGCGATTAGTATTAAGGTACTGTCACCAATCCAGCCAAAGATCACTAGAAAGAAAGGCAAAACAAATGTGGCAATAAGAAAAAAAAACTTCGTCCACAAAAAAAAGTTCTGGCTGGCATGATGGAAGAACTCACTTGTATTGAACGACCCCCTCCTTACTCCTTGCGAAATCTGGCGAATTTGCAAATGACGAGTACCCAAGGCAGTCCCAGCACTAAGCTTTGGTTTGATTTGTGCATTGCGACACAGAGAAAAAAATCTACTGCCAGCCGCTGCCACGATAAAGATGATGCTCAATACTGCATAATCCACTGTGAGCAGACTTTGAAAATAACTGGCCAGCGCTGTTGCCAGGGTAAAGCCAGAGGCCAGCCCCAAAAGCAAGTAGTTGATCACAGTCAGAGGTGAAGCCCACTCCTGTATACACTTGATAGCGACATAAATCATCGCAGTGCAAACATAGAGAAACAGTGCAAAAAACGCAGCAATCAGGCCGACAACGAAGCTCAGACGAATCTCAAGCCCTCCCAGTACGCTCAATATAGGATTGTTATCGAACAGAAAGCCCCCTCCCCAGAGTGCGACCATAACGATAAAAGCAGGCAGTACGATAACTTCACGCGATAACCATGAGGTGCGCCACTGAGTGGCTGCACGCCAGGCTCGTTCGGGACGCCCCAAATGGAATGTCGATGCAAATACCCCCAACACCATCAGAACGAACACCAATAAAGCACCCACCAGCATCATCTGGGGTGGATTACTCTGATTGCCCCCGGCAAAGCTAAAAACTTCTCCTGTATAGAGTGCCAGAAATAGCCCCTGACCAACACCGATTAACGTAGTCAAAAATATAACTGAAAAGGCCGGTTTCATAAAGAAAGTACCCACTTGAATAAATAAGGAGAACTAAACCAAGTGAACTTCAGGCGCAAATAAATCATCTCTATTCAACGTTTTTTCTTTCTTTATAGAGATTCATCTGATTCTTCAATTACATACGCCTTGTTATGACGCCTTGGTAAATAATGGTTTGCTGGCCTGGTGCCGCACTCCGGCATCAGCTGATACCCACCCCGCTCATCAATCGCTTTCGAGACTTCAGAATTTGAATCTTTGATATCTCCAAACAACCGCGCTCCGCTTGGGCAGGCTAACACGCAGGCAGGTTTTCTTTGTTCTTCGAGCAGTGATTTATCGTAGATTCGATCCACACATAAGGTACATTTTGTCATCACCTTCTGATGGGGGTCAGGTTCACGTACGCCATAAGGACAGGCCCAAGAGCAATAACTGCAAGCAATGCACTTTTCATAGTCAACTAATACAATGCCATCCTCTTTCCGCTTGTAGCTTGCACCCGTTGGGCAAACCGGTACGCAGGGAGGGTCTTCACAATGCAGACAACTCTTTGGAAAGTGTACCGTTTCACATTTAGGATACGTACCAACCTCATAGGTTTGCACCTGATTGAAGAAGGTGTCCATCGGAAGCTTATGATGACTCTTCTGATCACTCACACCACCTTTACTTTCAGGGCCATTCCACTCCCTGCAACTGGTGACGCAGGCGTTACAGCCTACACAGACATTGAGATCAATAACCAGCGCTAATTGGGACATGTATCACCTCAACTGAATTATTCGACCCTTTTCCTGCTGTCATTAGAAAGGCATCCCTCTATCCAGTCTTATGACTTGCCCGGAAAGATATCTCGCCCCCTCCGAACACAGATAGTAGACCAAATCAGCCACATCCTCTGCACAGATATCGCCAGTAATACTAGAGCGGGAATTCAACAGGTCAGTGGATTCGTCATCCATTAACCGACCCATATCGGTTTCAACCCTTGCAGGTGCAATAGCATTGACTCGTATGTTGAAAGCACCTAGCTCGGTAGCCATAATTCGGGTTGCATGCGACAACGCTGCCTTGCTACATCCATAGGCAAGCGTACCACTATCAGCCAATATTCCTGCCGTCGAGGTTAGATTAATAATCGCACCTTTTTTTTTCCGCATCATCTTTTTTGAAATATATTGAGAAAACAGTATCTGAGAAAAGAAATTAACCTGAAATACATTTTGTAAATCCGTTAATTTCGTCATTGAAAATATAGCTCCGTGTGCAACACCGCCACAATTGACCAGGGCATCCACTCTAGCTGTATTACGGATTATATCTCTCGCACAATTGGTCACAGATTCTTCATCAGCAAGATCCAAAAAGCAGACCTGACCATTTTCCTCGAGAAGAGCATTCAGTTCTTCTGATTCACTTCTCGCACAGGCATATACCCACCAGCCTTCATTGATAAACTTTTCTACTGTTGCAAGCCCTATTCCACGATTGGCGCCGGTAACAATAGCAACTTTGTGTTCCGTTTGATCTGATATTTCCTTAGTCATTGAATTACTCTTAACTATTTTTTTGGGGAACCTCTGATAGATTGATTTATCCTGTCAATGCGAGCATTATCGAGGCATTCTATTTCTTTATTTTAAACAACTTATAGATTGTCACGTCGCTATAGCTCGATAACTGCTTCTGCGTTTTTTCAACTCCTGCATCCATGCAGTCGTCCTCACAAAGAAGAATTAATCAGAGGACCTTAGTATTTAGCCATGCCACTCGTGGTGAGCGGCACTGACCTTCCTGTGAGCGGAGTCACCACTGAAGACCGACTGAAATAAAAATCTAAGACGTCGTTTATTACTGGCCGCAAATCAATACCTTTTTTCTTCAGCTCTTTCAGCAAAGCTTCAGATGTATAACCAGATGATTTCAGACCTTCTAATTCATCAATAAAAACTTGAGGGATTGTTTGTAGAAAACCATCAACATTGGACTTATCATCACAATCCCTGAAAGAGGGAACATTCAATTTTTTGTCCCCAGGAAAAAGCAACTCAAAAAAATCTTCAATGCGCATTTCGAATATACTCATCAAGCTTATCAGAGAGATACAAACTTACCGCTTGTATGGTGTTTGCCGGATTAACGCAAGAGGAGGTCACAAAAACACTTGCATCAAACACATATGCACCATTTAATCCATGAACAGCTCCATTTGGGTCAACAACAGATTCTTTGGGGTTACTTCCCATACACATGGTACCGAACAAATGCCAACCTGTATTTCTGATAGGCCCAAAACCGCTGGTCTTCTTTGCACCCGCTGATACTAAAACCTGACGCGCCTTCTTGAGCCCATATGACATCATTCGTTTAGAATTATTCGATAATTCATAGGTCACTTTAACACCGGGAATTCCCAAATGATCCAGATTCTCATGATCCAGTTCAACTTTATTGGCAATATCAGGAAGGTCTTCGCAAATAATGGCGATTCCCATTGTGTGCCCATAATTCTCGGAAAATTGTTGGTATATATCTGCCCCAAATTTCAGCTTTCGTCGACCGTAAAGGCTTTTGACGGTATCTACAGGCGAGGCGCCTCTTAGCGCATGCATCATAAATCCGAGTTTAAAATCAACTGGTTCTGAAGGACGATAAAACTCCATGCTGTATAACATTGCACCTTGCGGACCTTTTTCAGTATCGATTTTGTCAACGAAATAACCTTCAGCATACCCCAGAGGGTGCATCATCAAGTTTTTCCCGATTAAGTCTTTCCGTATAATTTTCCGAGCATTGTCATCATTTAATGAATTAAGCAGTATTCTAGGAGTTCCTATCGCACCAGCCGCTAATACAACCTTATCGCAGAGAATGTTGTGTACTTGTTTATCACGATCAACGACTTCAACACCTACAACCTGGGAATCATTGATCAGTAATTTGGAAACAGCCATCTCACTCATCAGAATAACGCGTTTCTCAAGACCCAGGCTTAGATAAGTGTTTTTGGCAGTAGCTTTTGCTCCCATCGGGCAACCCGTATTGCAAGGACCCAAACCATGACACTTCAATCGGCGCTTCATAGTTTGGTCCGTATTTATTGCCGCATAGCTTGGCCACCAATGCCAACCCAGCTGATCATAGCCACCTGCAAGAGATTTTCCAGCTTTGCCCAACTGCACAGGTGAATTGAACACCTGTTTAAGCTCAGGATAAAAGGTATCACCCACCTTTCCTGCAAGCCCGACGATACTCTCATTCATCTCGAAGAAAGGTAGAAGTTCGTCATATTCAATAGGCCAATTCACGGCCAAATCCTCGTCAGATTTCAAGGTAAAATCAGGTTTTAAAAATCGAGGAAAATGTGCGGAATACAGAATGGATGAGCCTCCGACAGCATTAAAATTACACACCGCAATGGGGCTCTGGTCGTCATCGACAGGATAATCACCCAGGTTTTTTCTTTTGGCGGCGACAGGATTGAATTCTGAATCCCTCTTCCTTTCCCAGTCTATCGATGCCGTGGGCAGTTCGGCAGGAGAAATGTCCGCACCACTCTCGATCAGCAGTACGTTATACCCTCGCTCAGACAACAACCACGCAGCAGGGGCACCTGACATACCACTGCCGACTACAATGATGTCCGGGGTCATTACTTAGGTAAGTAGCTTTCAAGAATTTCTGGAATAGTAATCATCATATTGGCTTCGCATGCCAGCTCTCCGTCAACCTTCCCGTAAGCTCTTCCTTTGCAAATACCTCGACGCCAACTATCTACATATGCTTCAATTTCCAGACACTTACCTGGTTTAATTTCCTTTTTAAATTTAACTGTGTGCTGTAATGCGTGAGTAACACCACCTTCAAGACCTTCTTGAGTAGTAATTGCTACGGTTAACATCTGAGCCATGGCCTCAAGCTGCAATGCCCCGGGCATATTTGGACCGCCCGGAAAATGTACCGGAAAATACCACTCATTGTTTGTTAGATATTTATAACCTTTTGCATGCTTACCAGGCTCAACATCTGTCACATAATCGATCATTAAAAAAGGGTAACGATTCGGTTGGAAACGTTGTAATTCATTTGCATCTAATTCAAAACCCATGATCTTATCCTCGAATCATAAATCACTAAATTTTTTTTCTTCGCCACTTTTCCGGAAACCTTTTGCTCCAAATACTACAAATACAGTTTGTACTAAAATCTTAAAATCGTTAAGTGCCGATAAATTTTCCACATAGGTAACATCCAGCTCGAACTTTTCGTTCCACTGGAGATCATTTCTTCCTGTGACTTGTGCCAACCCAGTCACTCCGGGCTTGACCAAAAAACGTTTATTTTGTTCCTCAGAGTAATGGGAGTCATATTCTGGCAATAAAGGTCTCGGCCCCACTAAACTCATATCTCCCCTTATCACATTAATTAACTGTGGCAACTCATCAAGACTCCAGCGACGCAGTTTGTTGCCTAAAGCCGTTATTCTCTCTTCGTCTGACTCTCCTTCCAAACCATCTCTCATGGTTCTAAATTTATAAATCTTGAATCCTCTTTTGGATTTTCCTGACCTTGCATGAGTAAAGAAGACAGGAGCACCCATGTCTTTGTAGATCAACAGCGAGACGACAAGAAGGACAGGAAAAAGAATTACTATTAATGCCACGGAGGCGGTAAAATCAATGACTCTTTTAAACACCAGTTTATACATATGTGAAACTCACCGAATATCAATAAACCTGGACAGCCTATTCAAAACATCAACACCATCCCAAACGAACCCAATATCCAGTGCCATACCTGCAGGTACTACACGGTCAACAATAATATCGCTATCCAGGACAATCTGTTCGATATATTCCTTGTCAAATCCCATATAGGTCAAAGTTTGCTCATCATCATCGAGCGCTTTCAATGCAGCAGCTAATTCTACAAAGCGAGATTCAGAATATCGCCCAAGCCTGCCGATAAGAGTTTCTTCATCTCTTGATGTCAGCCAAATGTCCTCTGATATTTTTTCGACTGTCACTGGTGCCTCTGCGATCTCCACAGACTTCATAACATCAAGATATCTATCTATTTTTGCTATTATATTGAGGTCGTAACCTTTTGCTTTAATAACACCATCGATAGCTGCCCATAATTTATTTCTGGCAGCGGCCACATCACTCTCTTCTCCTACCCAAAATATCCTACGTGGAGAAGAACATGCGTTGTTGTCCACCAAATAAGTATCATTGAAAAAAGCAGCTGCCAATTTCTGAAGATCATTTTCATCACTTTCAGCTATTGTTAGAGCATTAATTACAAGACTCGATTTCCTGTCTGGAAAATACAGTTCCACACACCTTGGCTTCTTCTCCAATTTCCTAAAAGTTGCCACAGTGCTGTCCCCCCCCCAGACAACTAAAGCATCACTATTGGCAACGAAATTTAGTAATTCAACGCTATCACGCTCAGTCCTGACAAAGGCATTATTTTTCGCCAGTATTTCGTACTTTTCTGACTGGGCGACTGTTTCAAAAACACTCACCAACAGGTCAACTTGAGGCCACGTAGTACTTGGTAGTCGTACCAAATTATTGTTGCCAGACAGTAATCCAAACACAAAACTAAATCCAAAATTGACTGGCACATTAGAGGGTGCAATGTGCACTGCAAAACCCCAACCAAATCGATTGGATATGGATTGTTTTATTTGTAAAGCCCGCTCAATAGAACTTTTTCGGCAAAAGTACCCGAAAGTCATTACATCGGGGTATTGCCGGCAATTTTTCGAACTGAGAATTTCGCGGGAAACATCGGATAAAAAACCGACCACTTCGGCATGACCTACAGCACGACGCCTTGGCACCAAAAAGTCATCCAGCATTAAAGCAGCGCTGAGTTGACTGGTCTCAATTAACCGCATCACTACAACCCCTGACTTCAGCCCGCTCCGCTCTACCAATGACCTTCAGTATTCTACCGGAAGAGCCACAGGAACAAGCGCTGGCCGGATAGAACCTCCCAAGATCCTCACTCAGCAGTGAATGACCTGGGTAACTCGTTTGTATATCGGAAAAGAGTTGTACAAGACCAGTTTGATCTTCTGGCAACGGGCCCAATGATTGAGTCGAACGAATCAAAAAATCGGCCCCGGATGGTGCATGCAGATGTCCTTCGGAACACTCCATATAAATGGAGCCGGTTTGTTCAATCATGCCATAGTAATTGTGTACCCGTGAGCAGCCAGTTCGATCAAAAATACGGGCTTTAAACTCATCAGTAGACACTTTTTGACTCTCCAATTTTTTCCAGCCTCCACCGTGCACCAGGAATGCTTTGGAAAAGTCAAGACGTGCTCCACTCAGCTCCAACTTCCGGACCATTTGCTCCCATACAACATACGTGAATCCAAACAGTAAGAATGCTTTTCCCGATACCTTTTCCAAAAAGGCCGAAACCCGATCAAGATCCAATTGCATGTCATCGTTGAGTGCAAACTCTCTGCCCCTGGAAAAAATACTGAAACCGTTGATAGCCGCAGTCCTGGCAGAGAACAGACGCCGTTCTTTAACCGTGGCCTCAGAGTCAATTACCAGCATAGGGTAACGCCCCTTGCCAAACGTATGGCTAAACACCTCAATCAACTTGGCCTGCTGAGCCCTGGCATTACTCTGATCAAGATATATTCGGGATTGTATCCCGCCAGTACCAGATGAGAGCATCACCTTGAATACCTGATCAGATGCCACGCTTTTTAATTCGTGCAGTTTGAAAGCCCTCACTGGCAACCACGGCAAGGCTTCCAAACTTTCCGATTGCTTAAATTCTGGGAACATACTGTCCACATACCATCGATATAAATCACAATGTGAATAATGATGCTGCGTCAGTGATTTAAGACTCTCTAAAACACTCATTACAATTCACAGAAACTCTGCATTCATACGTGGGTAGTCAGGTTTACCAGAAGCATTCATATAAATCTCTGATACCTTATTCACTTTCAAGCCCCGACTTGGAAAAGTAACATTTTCAAGGATTATATTTTTAATTTGTTGTGTATCTCCTTCAGTGATCAGAACGAGGACCTTATCATCTGCACCTAATGCGACACTATTTCCTGCCACAGGACGTACCATCGATTCAATAGTATCCAGGTTCACAGAGTTCCCAAACACTTTGACGAAGCGTTTTTTACGGCCAACTATAGTTGCGTAACCATCTTCATCAATAAAACCTATATCACCGGTTCGTAGCAATTGATTATTTTCATCACCCAAAGTAAGATCTTCGCGATTATAACCATACCCAAGACAGACGTTTGGTCCCTCGTAAATTAACTCACCCTCACTGACACCATCTGCAGCATCAGTTGATAACCTACCAATATCAATCGGTATTCCGACGGTTCCGACTTTTTCTTTACTGTTATGGTAAGGAACATAAGAAATGCGAGGTGAAGCCTCGGTAGCACCGTACATCGTGAAATAAGAGATATCCTGCGCTAAAAAATAATTGACAAAATACTCTGTGAGAACAGGCTCAAGCCTACCGCCAGCCTGATTAACACACTTAAGATTTTTCAAAATATTTTCCGATAGCCTCATTCGCCTCAATGTTTGAAACATAAATGGCACACCTGACAAATCAGTCACAGCATGCTTTTCGACAGTGCTCCAAAACTCCCTTTCCAGCCAGGATTTATCACTCAATACAAAACGAGAGCGGCTTTCCAATGCGCAATTCAACACAGACAATCCATATGTATAGTGTAGTGGCAACGATGAAATCGAAACTCTCGATTCATCCATCTCGAGATATCTGATTATCGATTGTGTTGCCTGTGACAGATTGTCATAACTGGTACGCACACATTTTGCTTCACCTGTAGACCCTGAGGTAGGTAACAGCAAACACAGTTCTTCGTAAACATTTATACCCGGTTTATCGTTTCTTGAGTAAACACTCTTGCCACGAGCACTCCCAGAAGACTCATACCCAGCAAGGTCTCTATTGCCGGATCCGAAAACAAACTCGGCCTGGTATGAATTAGCAATCCTGGCTACTGCCTCATCTTTCAAATTCGCATCTACTAATAATGGCACAACACCATTCCGCAAAGCCCCTATGTAAGTACAGACTGTATCCAGGTCACGATGAGATTCGATGACGATTACCGACCTTTTCGGGATGTCGGAAACCACCTCCTCGCTAAGTTTGAATATTTCATTAAATGAATAAGACTGATCACCATCGATGATAAAAGTACGGTGATCAATACCAGGGGTTCTGCTGCACCAGAACATTACATATCCACCCCATATTTCTTCATGGTTTCAATGCCCGTTAAATAAGTACCAAAATCAATGATATCGTCCATCTCCAACATAATGTCAAACTCATCCTCAAGAGCCGCCATTAAGGCCATGTGCCCCACACTGTCCCAAGGTTCGATACTTTGATACTCAAGACTCTCATTTAACTGATCGCTCGAGATTTCAAATACCTCTATAAAAATTTCGTCATATTTTTGCTTATTTGACATAATAAAAACTCCTAACTAAAAACTCTCTTATTTTCGTTTCGTTTGGCAGGCCTTGCCGGATTACCTATCGCGATCACTCCATCCGGAATATCCCTGTGTACCACAGACCCCATCCCAACAATGGAAGATTCTCCAATCGTCAACAATTCGCGCACCAAAACTCCCATTCCTACATAGCTTTTGGCGCCAACTGCCGAAGCACCACCCAAGTTTACTTGAGAAGAAATAACTGCATGCTCAGAGACTGTCACATGGTGGCCTACAATCGCTTGAGTATTGACCGCGACATTCCTGGAAATTTTTGCCGAAGCCTGAACTGATACAAATGGAGCAATAACAACACCCTCATCCAACACAGCTGAATCAGAAACATAAGCATGCGGCGAAACAAGTGTTGACAACACCAATCCTTTAGCCAAACACTTCTCTGCTAATTGCGAGCGTATCTCAGGCTCTCCGACTGCAATCGTTACTTTCGCAGTCGGATCACACTCTGTAAATGAGACCAGCGGATAACCATTAACCGTTTTGCCCTCGGGGTTGTCGACAAGGAACGAACAAGCATGCGGGGGGACTGTGCCACTATTAATACATGAGGTGAGAATATCCATGGTCTCAAGCCCCAAACCTCCGGCACCATATATATACCAGGCAGGTAGCGAGACGTCAGTTATCACTTATCACCTCACGAACGGCACGTTGAATCCCAGCAGAATTCAAGCCTAAAGTCTCAAGCATATAATCATAGCCACCCGTTTTTGGAAAGCAATCTCTAGCTCCGTGACGATGCACAAGCGCTTTGCTTTGCTGCTGATTATCGTTCTTGTATTCAAGTATCGCTGAACCCAGCCCCCCAACAACCGTATGCTCCTCGAACACCATTACATGGTCACTTTTATCCAACACCTGATTCAGCACTTCTTCATCCAGGGGCTTAATCGTGTGCATATTTACCAATCCAACGCTTATCCCATCAGCTTCCAATTCAGCAACAGCCTTCAGTGCATGTCCAACCGTAGTTCCATGCGACACAATAGTGACACTATTGATAGGCCGCAACACTTCGGCTTTGCCAATCTGATAATCGTAATCTTCCTCATAGACAACCGGCATGCCAACACCTCCGGTAAGTCTAATATAGACCGGTGAGTCTAAATTTTTAGCCGCATTGAGGCACTTATACATTTCGAAACAATCTGCAGGAGATACAATAGTGAGCCCGGGAATCGCCCGCATAACGGCAACATCTTCAATACCGAAATGAGAGTTGCCAAGAAAACCCAAAGCAAATCCACTGGCCAACGCAACGAGGTTAACCGGCTCCTGCATATAACCAAGATTCATTCGAACCTGATCTCCGGCCCGCAACGATGCGAAAGGCGCAAAGGTCGTTGAAAATACCTTGAAATCCATCCTTGCAAGGCCAGATGAAATCCCCACAAGATTTTGCTCTGCAATACCTGTGTTAAAAAACTGTGATGGTAATTCTTTCGAAAATGCAGCAAGCCCGGATGACCGACCCAAGTCAGCCGACAGCGCTAGAACCCTGGAATCCTCTCGTGCCATTTCCAAAAGAAATTGACCGTAAACCGCACGAGGCCCCATGCGTGACCAAGCTCGCGCCTTACGTTTATCGATACTAATCATGACAACCCCACTCTTCAAGGATCTGTTCATAGGTCTTTGCAGTTATACGGTTGTGATGCCAATCATTATTATCCTCCATGAAGGATACACCGCGCCCCTTAATGGTTTTCGCTAATATTACGCTAGGATTCTTTTCATGTGATTCGGCTTCATTGAACGCAGACAGCAAGGCAGCATGATCATGACCATCAACTTCCAGTACATGCCAACCAAAAGATCTCCAGATGTTTTTGAAGTCAATAACACCGTTATATGTATTATTCACTCCATCATTTCTAAGCCCGTTAACATCCACTATGGCGACCAAATTATCAACATTGAATTCAGCAGCCGAAGCAGCCGACTCCCAGACTGAACCCTCGTTGCATTCACCATCACCCATCATTATGTAGACCGACCTGTCAGTACGGTTATCTAGGCGCATACCAAGTGCCATTCCCAGACCAAAAGACAATCCCTGCCCCAAGCTACCATTCGAGCTCTCAATACCGAGTTCAAGATTTTTTATTGGATGAGCAATCAAATGACTGCCATCTTTTTGGAAGGTCTCGAAAACCTCATTACTCATCAAGCCAAAGCAGTTCATCGCCGCGTAATACCCAAGAACACAATGGCCCTTGCTTAGAATAAATATGTCACGGTCCGGGCTAGTCAGGTTGGAAGTGTCGTATTTCAGCACATTACCAAACAAAACAGAGAGTATATCCACCATACTCAGGGCGCCTCCAAGATGAGAGGACTCACCGCACTGAAATGCCGTTTCAATTATTTTATGTCTGATATTATTGGATGATTCTATGAATGAGTGCTCTGTCATATTAATTAATACAATCCTTCAATATTCTATAAAGATTCTCTGCAAAGTCATCTATTGTAGCAAATGACAGGGTACTAGTCGTATCAGGTTTTATAGGCGGAAGTGCTTCCAAGTTACAAAAACACATTTTGAGTGCTTCAACTGAAGGCTCTATATTCTCGCCGAAACCAGATGACTCTACCCACTTAGCCAATGATGTTTGATGATCGGTTACAGAGATAATTTCACAACCAGCTGAAATATAAGCCGGTATTTTACTTGGATAGGCATATGCCAGGACCGCCGGCAATATAGGTAGAAGCCCCCAGCGATAACCGCTGGTGATTTTCAAGGCTGTATCGCCATCAACATAGCCTTCATAAGAGAAATTCTTGTAACGTTTTGAAAGCTCTAACAATCGCTCCTTATAAACACCTGACCCAACAAAACAGAATTTTAACTGACCATCAGCCTGCAGGTATTGCTCAATAGCATCCAATACTATACCCATAAGTTGCAGGCGGCCTGCATTACCTGAAAACACAATACCTTGAGTTTTAGTCTGGCATGAGACACTGGATACTGCTGATGGATTTTCCATAAGAATGATATCAGCCTTGCTCACACCTCTACCCAGAAGAGTGGTTTTCATGTCCTCGGTCAGTGTCACCACCTTACAGGCAGAATTCAGTACCCAGGCATCAATGGCTTTTAAACCAGAGACAATAAATTTTGGTATATTCACCAAAAGAGAAGCAGCCTCAGGGTGAATGTCCTGAACGTGATAAACATACTTTTTTCTAAAAATCTTACAATAGACCGCGACAACGAATGGCACCAGCAACGGAGGGTTTGTCGCCACATAAACAACCGATGGACTTGACCTTAACAGCGAAACAAAAAGCCATATAGAAAAGTATATTAATTCAATGATACGAAAAATAATACTGGAAGACGATGTCGTCAGCGGTTTGGCCGTAAGAAAGGAAATACTGGATGTATGTCCAGATTCAGCATTATCGAGTTCCGCTAAATTCTGCCTGCTCATGGTTACCACAGACACTTTGTCTGTTTTTGCTAACTGTCGAGCCAAACACAACAAACCGTCGCCAATTGCAGCAGCATTGGGCCAAAAATCTCTGGACACTATTAAATAAGACATGATCGCGTTTAGTATTTCTTCCAGACAACACGATTTACATAGTCAGTGTAACTATGAATAATCCTAACCACTTTATCAGAGACATTCGGCATACTGTAATCAGCAACCTGTCTAAGCAACCTGAACTCCCCTCTGGGTTGTGTATCCAAGATCTTTATTGCCTGCAATACACGATCCAAGCTCAACCCCACCATCATCACAGATGCCTCTTCCATCCCTTCAGGCCTTTCATGCGCTTCACGAATATTCAACGCAGGAAAATTGAGTATCGAGGATTCTTCGCTAATGGTTCCACTATCTGACAGTACAGCTTTTGCCGAGACCTGGAGCTTATTGTAATCTTTAAAACCTAATGGTTTTAGCAACTTAACCTTGTCATGGAACTTGGCCCCAGAATTATCTACACGATTCTGGGTTCTGGGATGTGTTGATACAATTACTGGCAGTTCATACTGTTCTGCAATGCCATTCAGCACCTTGACCAGGTTATTGAAGTTTTTCTCCGATTCAATATTCTCTTCACGATGAGCACTCACTACAAAGAACTTATACTCATCCAGACCCAATTTTGCTAACACATCGGATTGATCAATCCCGTCCCTATAATAATGTAGCACTTCATTCATCGGGCTCCCGGTCTTTATCACCATGTCTGGTGGCAGACCCTCTCCCAACAGATACTCACGAGCAATTGAGCTATAGGTCAGATTGATATCCGCAGTATGATCAACAATGCGACGATTGATTTCTTCCGGTACACGCTGGTCAAAACAGCGGTTGCCTGCTTCCATATGAAACACAGGAATTTTCCTTCTCTTGGCAGATAACACAGCCATACAGCTATTGGTATCGCCAAGCACAAGTAGAGCATCTGGTTTTACCTGTTCAAGCACTTGGTCTACTGCAATAATTACATTACCAATAGTTTCAGCGCCTGTGGCACCAGCAGCACTAAGAAAATGATCAGGCTTCCTGACCTCGAGATCATCAAAAAAGATCTCATTCAGTTCATAATCATAGTTTTGTCCTGTGTGGACCAGGACATGTTCACAGTATTCGTCCAGCTTAGCCATCACCCGTGCGAGGCGTATAATTTCTGGTCGAGTACCTACAACGGTCATTACCTTCATCTTTTGCATTTCAAACCTTTGCTGTAACCGTGTCTGGACGATCTCGATCAAAGTTTTCATTGGCCCAGAGCATGACCACTATTTCATCGTCACCAATATTGGTGACGTCATGCGTCCAACCGGGTACCGTATCGACCACTTGAGGTTGGTCACCAGAGGTAATAATTTCATAAGTTTCATTAGTCACTATATGCCGGAAACCAAATCGAGCACTACCTTTGATAACAAGAAACTTCTCTGTTTTTGTATGATGATAGTGTCCACCACGGGTTACACCGGGATGGGCTGTAAAAAAAGAAAACTGACCACTGTCTTTAGTTTTAAGCATTTCAACGAATACGCCTCGCTCATCTCCATGTTGAGGAAGGGAATAGGAAAATTGTTCGGGATCAAGATAACTAACATAAGAAGAATACAATGCGCGAGTCAGCCCCTGACCCACTGATTCTGAAATTAAAGATTGACGACAATTTTTGAATGCCTGGATCTGATCTGCCAATTCACCAAGCGTGATGGCGTATTCTGGCTGTACTTCAGGCATTGTCAGTCCATCGGACTTGAGGCGGATAACACGCAGAAACTCCTCAATCACATTATCAACATAAACCAGCCTCAGTTTTGCAGACGGGTCATTAATCTGGATTGGTAGATCATGCGCGATGTTGTAGCAGAAAGTAGCGACTACTGAGTTGTAATTTGGTTTGCACCACTTACCAAAAACATTTGGAAGCCGATACAAGAAGACCGAATTACCCGTTTCTTCGGCCAGTTTTTTTACGGCTTCTTCCGCAGCCAATTTACTTTTACCGTACGGGTTGTCCCTATCGGCCTGAATGGAGGATGCCAACACTAGAGGAATATTTCGATTAGTCGAGCGTATTACACTACACAATGACTGTGTTAAACCTGCATTCACAGCCTCAAAAGCAGAGACATCCTTAGGTCGATTTTCACCGGCAAGATGGATGACAGCATCAGCCTGATCGACCAACCCTTGCAGTTCTTCAACAGAATTTTCACGTGAGTAGGTAAGTTTTGAAAACTGCTCGAGCTCATCAAGATGAACAAGCAAATTTTTTCCAATGAAACCTTCCGCCCCTGTGACCAGTACTTTCATTCTATAACTCACTCCTCCGGGTCAATTTGTTCACCACGCGCAGCGGCCTGTATGAATGGCAGTTTCATCAGAAGTTGCTTCATCCCTTCTATATCAAGGCGCTCTGTATTATGCGAATTATAATCCTTGGCCTCAGTAATACGTTCTTCACCTTCTTCAACAAATTTTCCATAGTTAAGATCACGAAGATCAGGAGGGACTCGATAATACCCCCCCAAGTCTTCCGCTTCAGCCATTTCTTCCCTACTTAACAATGCTTCATAGAGTTTTTCGCCATGACGAGTACCTATTATATTGACCGGATGATCGAGTTTACCCAATAAGTCTGTCAGCGCATAAGCTAGGGTATGAACTGTTGCAGCGGGTGCTTTTTGGACAAAAACATCGCCAGGCCTGCCATGCTCAAAAGCGTAGAGCACAAGATCAACCGCATCACCCAGGGTCATCATAAAGCGAGTCATGTTTGGATCAGTAACCGTCAACGCCTTATTTGCTCGAATCTGTTCAACAAACAGTGGTATGACTGATCCACGTGATGCCATGACATTGCCATAACGGGTGACACAGATTGTTGTTGAATTACTGTTACGCGATTTTGCAACGGCCACTTTTTCCATCAGGGCTTTGGAAATTCCCATCGCATTGATAGGGTAGACCGCCTTATCAGTACTGAGACAGATTACTCGACTAACACAGCAATTTATCGCAGCCTCCAGAACATTCTCTGTACCCAGCACATTTGTCTTGGTTGCCTGTAATGGATGAAACTCGCATGAAGGAACTTGCTTTAATGCAGCAGCATGAAAAACATAATCCACACCTCGCATTGCGCTTAGCACAGAATCATAATCACGAACATCTCCAATATAGAATTTGAGCTTTGAATTGTTGTATTTCTTGCGCATGTCGTCTTGTTTTTTTTCATCACGACTTAATATACGAATTTCTGCAAGATCAGAATCGAGAAAACGGCTTAACACGGCATTACCGAATGATCCGGTGCCGCCCGTTATGAGGAGTACTTTGTTATTAAACATAGGAATTTTCACGAGTATTTAATTCTTTAAAGCTTCTCGACAAAGCTGTTTTTTTTGGGATGGCGTAGGGTAATTAATTAAAACGGCTCGGTATTTACCTTTGAAAACAAATAGGCTCCCCGCAGCAGCACCGACTATCCCGAGCTTGCTTAACAGCTCATCGAAATGTTCAAGTGATCCAGCCCCCCCCAAAAATGTTGTCGGCACTTTGAGTACATCGTTCACTTTTATGGCGAGCTCAAGATCATAGCCCTGCATTAATCCATCTCTATCCACACAGTTGATAACAATCTCACCTGCTCCGGCGTCCTGGAACTGCTCGGCCAGAGAAACAGGGTCGTGTTTATATGTGGTTTTCCCATTATGGGTGCAGACTTCATAGTCTTTTGAAAAAAGCCGCTTGCGTTGACGCACATCCAGAACCGCAACTACAGATTGGTTTCCTACTGCAGCAGCCATTTCGGTCAACAGCGATGGTTTTTCGATAGCAGCAGCACTGACGGCAACTTTCTCAACACCCATATCGACTAATCGTGTAGCTTGTTCTGCTGTGCTGACACCACCGCCATAACAAAGAGGCATTCGGCATTCAGCCGCCAGTTTGGTAATTAATCCAAAATTCGGTTCAACACGATTAACTGTTGCATCAATATCAAGGACCATCAGTTCATCGGCTTCTTTCTCATTAAAGATTCGCACCGCATTGATTGGGTCTCCCACGTACTTAGGATCTTTAAAGACCTGGGTTTTAACCAGTCCACCCTTATGAATCAGCAAACAAGGAATTATTCTGGGGCGTAGCATTTCAATGCTCCACAAAATTTTTCAGCAATTGTTCACCCCAGTGATGGCTCTTTTCCGGGTGACACTGAACCCCGTAAATATGCCCACGTGAAACCACCGCATCAAAATCAAAGCCGTAGTGTGCAGTCGCAGCGACATCTTCCTTGTCTTCAGCATCAAAGTAATAGGAGTGTAAAAAGTAAAACTGCGGTATGTCATCAAATCCACGCGCGAACAATTCGCCACCAGCTTGCGGTTGCAATTCATTCCAGCCCATATGAGGCATTGGCAGATCATGACATTCAGAGCTACTGGCAAAAGCCCTTACCTGTCCGGGTATCCACCCTAAACCAGGCTCGTTTCCTTCGTCTGATCCATGCGCCAACATCTGCATGCCAACACAAATCCCAATCACTGGTATTTTTGAGCCTAACACCAATTCCTCCATGCTTGCTCGCATGCCGGAGTCGTTAAATCGCTGCATGGCATGATCAAAATGGCCGACTCCCGGAAGCACCAAGTGACTGGCCTTACGTAATGCATCAGGGGTGTCGGCACGTTGTGCTTTAATTCCGACTCGCTTGAATAGATTCAAAAAGGCCTGGATATTGCCAACCCCATAATCAACAATGCAAATCATCTGAATAATCTTCTCTCAAGTCCTAGACGACGTAGGATAATTGCACCAACTCCGATCATCCAGCGTTTATTTTTGTAGTCATGATAGGTCTTGTTCTCTCCATCGAAAAGTTCCTGTAATTCCGCTACCGATAAATCCAGCTTGTTCGCGACGTATTCAAACTCCTGCTTAAGAAAATGCTCATCCATTTCAGGTCTTGAAATACGGTCCAGCGCCTCATCGCGCGTCATCTGACCGGACATGATCAAGCTGGAAAAATGGGCACGGCGCTTATGGTAACCAAATTTACGCGGCATCCAGTAGTCTTCGTAAAAGCGCGTGAAGCGAGACTCATGATGCTTGTGCTGAAACTTTTGCCAACCGAAACGGCGTTCAAGTTCAATCTCGGCATCTTTCTTGATATAAGGTACAAGATTAAGCGGACGAACGATTTTCATTCCCAATAAACGTTGATAGAGGATTTTATAAATGAAAATATCGACTAACGGGAAGCTGTCCAAAGGTCGTTTACCATACTTGCGATGGATATCGAGGATAAGTTTCTTATCAATCCCGGGATAAGCCCCCCATTCCTCCGGTTCACGGCAACATTCTGTTGAATAGTTTGCTCCGGTAATGACATATTTGATCTTATATTTGCGGGCAAACGTATAAAGGGCGGAAAAGAAGGCTGTGTCCTGCGGGGTGTCTTGATCTGGGATTTGGGATCGGAGGAGAGCAACCTGTAAATCTTTCATCTCTTCCCAGTTGATGACCTCAGTGTAAAGGTCACAATCAAGCCCGTTTACCAGTTTTTCAATATTTCCAACGGCTTGATCTGTATTCCATCCTGCATCAACATGGAAGAGCAGAGGGCGCAAGCCCATCTTTTCCTTCGCAATGTAGGCAGCGTAAGAACTATCAAGCCCCCCACTCAAACCAATTATGCAGTCAAAGTCCTTGCCTTTACCTTGGGCTTTGATCTTCTCAGATAATGCGGCCAACTCCGATGCACCCCGTGAATCCGTATGCCAATTTGGTTTTATTTCCGTGTCGAAATTCGTGCAGTAATCACAAAGCCCAGCTGAATCGAAAGTGATATTCGGATCGCTCGTATCCATGATACAGCGTTTGCAAATTATAGTTTCATTGATTTTATTCATATATTTGTCGGAGACTAGTGATAATTTCTTTATGGGGATGAGTAACTTACCTTTTCTTCATTTTCCTAAATGCAGCACGGATTAAAATATAATGATTCTTAACAAATCATCTTTAGCT
>JAPHUG010000021.1 GCA_026197195.1 Sedimenticola sp. | reverse complement strand
TGATCAATGCGGTGCTTAAGCTGGGCGCAAGAAAACAGCGTCTTGAAATCAAGGTTTTTGGTGGTGGGCAGATGCTGTCGGCTTTGACGGGTGTGGGTCAGAGTAATATTGATTTTGTACACCACTATCTGATGACAGAGGGCATGCCCATCAGCAGTGAAGATGTTGGCGGGATTCATCCGCGTAAGATCATCTACTTTCCCAAAAGCGGACGCGTACTGCTTAAGCGGTTAAAGAGTCTTCATAATAATACCCTACTGGAGCGTGAATGCGCTTATCAGAGTGAAATTCTTACCCGTCCCATCACAGGTGAAGTGGAGTTGTTTTAAGAGGATGTATGGGCGTAATTAAAGTACTGGTTATTGATGATTCTGCTGTAATTAGGCAGGTATTAAGTGAAATACTTAATGCGGCCCCCGGTATTGAGGTGGTCGGTACCGCGTCTGATCCCTTGATTGCGCGACAGAAGATCAAGCGGCTTCATCCCGATGTGTTGACCCTGGATGTAGAGATGCCAAGGATGGATGGCATCACCTTTTTGAAAAACCTGATGCGTCTACATCCCCTGCCTGTGGTCATGATCTCTGCATTAACCAAGGAAGGTGCTGACACGACCTTAAAAGCCCTGGAGCTAGGTGCCATCGATTATATAGCCAAGCCCAATCAGCATTTGGGTGATGGGCTGTCAGAGTATGCAGATGAGATTGTCTCCAAGGTGCGTACGGCCGCCGTTGCCCGTCTTAGATTACCCCGGCTGACAGGGGCGGTACCCCAGACCGTACCCAGGAAGCAAGACGCCGATGCTGTCTTGCTCAGACGCACGCTGTCGACCGCTAGCACTGCAGCCCCGGTTATTATTGGTATAGGGGCTTCTACCGGGGGTACGGAAGCGATAAAGGAGATACTCTGCGAACTACCGCCAACCATGCCAGCAATTGTCATCTCACAGCATATACCTGAAGCTTTCAGTAAGCCCTTTGCCGAGCGGCTGAACGCGCTCTCTTCTCTGACTGTGGTAGAAGCTGAGTCGGGCAAAGAGATCTTGCCCGGACATGTCTATATCGCACCAGGCAATCGGCATCTGCTGGTGGTGCGCCACGCTACGCGCTATTACTGTGAGCTGAATGATGGGCCACTGGTGAATCGGCATAAGCCTTCAGTCGATGTGATGTTCCGCTCACTGGCCCAGAGTGCGGGGGGGCGTGGTATCGGTGTGATGTTGACCGGCATGGGGCAGGATGGTGCAGAGAGTATGGGTGAGATGCAGGCGGCGGGAGCGGTGACGCTGGCCCAGGATGAGATGAGCAGTGTGGTATGGGGTATGCCTGGGGCTGTAGTTAAGCGCGGATTTGCCGATGAAGTATTATCGCTGGGTAAAATGGCCCAACGACTGATTAAGCTGGCCGGGCAGTAAGATTGTCGATCAGGCGGCTGGTGGAAGGATAGTGGGTGGTGTAAATGAACTGGGAGTATGAACAATGAGCGTGACAGTACAAGAGTCGGAAGACCAGCAAAAGGTCACTATCGGTGTGGTCGGCAGGTTTGATTTCTCCTGCCACCAGGAGTTTTCAGGGGCCTACAAGCAGTTCCCGAAAGGGGAGCGGCAGTTTACCGTTGATCTGGCAGGAACTGAGTACATGGATAGCTCTTCTATGGGGATGTTGCTGCAATTGAAAGAGCATGCCAGCAGTGAGGAACGGGTTGTTTTGAGTAATGCAAATGAGTCGGTAAAAGAGATCCTGCAAATTGCACACTTTGATAAGTTGTTTTCAATTGCCTGAGCCGCCGATTCAGATCGGCCAGTGTCGCCAGCTAGATAGCGTAGTTCGGGCTAGAAACTGAACGCTAATTACCCTATCCTTGCCCTTTTTCTGCCGGGACGAAGAACATGGGTTTCAAATGCGGTATCGTCGGCTTGCCCAATGTGGGCAAGTCGACTCTTTTTAATGCGCTGACGCAGGCTACTATTGCGGCAGAGAACTACCCCTTCTGTACGATAGATCCTAATGTGGGCGTGGTTCCGGTTGCTGACCCCCGGCAGCAAGCGTTGGCAAAGATCGTCAAGCCGCAAAACATTGTCCCCACTACCATGCAATTTGTGGATATTGCGGGCCTGGTCGAGGGTGCTTCACGGGGCGAAGGTTTGGGGAATAAGTTTCTTGCCAATATCCGTGAGACCGATGCGATTTGCCATGTGGTACGCTGTTTTGAGGATGATGATGTCGTGCATGTGGCGGGTAAGATCGATCCGCTGTCGGATATTGAGATCATCAACACCGAGCTGGCGCTGGCGGATATGGAGTCAGTGGACAAGGCGTTGCTGAAAGCGGCCAAACAGGCCCGTACCGGCGATAAAAAGATCCTCTCCTTAAAAGAGCTGCTGGAAGCGGTTAAAGCGCATCTGGACGAAGGAGAGCCGGTCAGGTCGATGTCGCTTACTGAGGATCAGCTGCTGGCCCTGCGAGACCTTCATCTACTGACTATCAAGCCCACCCTGTATATCGCCAATGTGGCCGACAATGGGTTTGTTGATAATCCACTGTTGCAGTCTGTTGAGGCTCTGGCCGAGAAGGAAGGGGCTGGTGTGGTGGCTGTCTGCGCGGCTATTGAAGCTGAACTGGCCGAACTGGATGATGAGGAGCGGCAGGAGTTTCTTTCAGATATGGGGCTGGAAGAGCCCGGTTTGGATCGTGTGGTCCGGGCAGGGTATCGGTTATTGGGGCTGGAGACCTATTTCACCGCAGGCGTGAAAGAGGTTCGTGCCTGGACGATACCCATAGGTGCCACGGCTCCACAGGCCGCAGGCGTTATTCATACCGACTTTGAGCGGGGCTTTATTCGCGCAGAAGTGATTGCCTATGATGATTTTATCCGCTGCCAGGGAGAGCAGGGCGCCAAAGAGGCCGGAAAATTGCGATTGGAAGGGAAGGATTATGTGGTGAAGGATGGTGATGTCATCCACTTCCGGTTTAATGTCTGATGATATTGACACTGATCGAGGTGCCGGGTATATTGCCCGGCTTCCTGGCTAGGTAGCTCAGTTG
>JAPHUG010000311.1 GCA_026197195.1 Sedimenticola sp. | reverse complement strand
GTTCAGATTGGCATGATCAATCTCTTGAGCCAGGCCATTAAAGATGAAAAATCAACCATAGAAAAAACAATAATACTAGATCAATTGATTAGTTACACAGAAGTACATTTTTTGTCTGAGCAGCTCATCATGCGCCAGCACAGTTATGAAGGCTATGATGAACATGACGCCCAGCATGATGACCTCATGGAGCGACTACTTAGAATAAAGGATAACGTGCTATCAGAGACGGCCTCTTTAGAATCTACGTTACTCAATGAACTGCGTGATTTACTGGTCAATCATATTGCCACGCAGGATCGCATGCTAACCAATTACCTTCAATCAGTAGCCAAGGACTGATAAGTCATACCCACGCTCACATTTTTATCAAGCAACCAACCCAACCGGGTTGAAGTAAAACCCCGTTCGAGACCACCAGCCATATCCAGCAAAAGCTCACTCGAAACCCGATGATTCTACATCCTCACATCACCATCTAATAACGCTAGACACACCCAAAGTATTACTGTTTTCCTTAATAGCTGAATCCAGCCACGCGTACTAGACTCATAGCGTTGCATCCATATAAACAAAAATCTGATGCTGTAACTGCCAGAGGATAATACCTATGAAACGTAATGTAACTGCCGTGATTTTTGGTGTCGGCGCACTGATTGGTATGGCTACACTCCAGGCCGAAGATAGACCTATGGGTTTCTTCGTAACCAGTACCGGGATGGGTAACGGTGCCAATTTGGGCGGCCTGGAAGGCGCCGATGCGCATTGTAAGACATTGGCGGCCGCAGCTGGAGCCAGTGAGCGCAATTGGAAGGCCTACCTGAGCACAGAGGAAGAGGGTAAACGTGGGATATCGGCCCGCTCCCGAATTGGCAACGGCCCCTGGTACAACGCGCAGGGTATTTTAATAGCGGCCAATCTGACCGAGTTACATCTTTACAACAGAACCATCACCCTGGAAACGGCACTTGATGAGTCAGGCAATCGTATCAAAGGCCGGGGCGATACCCCCAACGAGCATGATATCCTGACCGGCAGCATGGATGACGGAACGGCCTATTTTCCAGATGAGGCCGATCACACCTGCAGCAATTGGACAAGTAGTGATCAGGGGAGTGCACAGGTTGGTCACCACGACCGGCACGGTGGTGGTAACACCTCATGGAGTTCAGCACATGCATCACGTGGTTGCAGTCAGGAAGCCTTGGCGAGTACAGGTGGCGCAGGTAAGTTTTACTGTTTTGCTGCTGATTGAAATAGTTTAACTACTCAGGCAAATCCAGCTCAAGCCAATAACTTGATCTGCAGGGTACCCATAAACTCCAAATGGTAGCCTGCCGATCAAGTCCGCTTGATACTAATGATTTACAAGTAAAGCATCACCGGCATACCAGGAGCGTAACGGGCGATAGTTACGTGACTCCTACTACTTAACGGGCACAGCAACACTAATCACACCGATCAAATCTCCATCCTCAAAGCCATCTTTCTCGAAACCAAGCATATCCAATTCGCCCTTTGGCTTTCCATGGCATGCCAAGCAGGGTGGCATAAGATAGATGGGATCAAAGTAACGATAAACCTTCTGTTTACCCATCATGGCATATTCACCTACGGGCTTTGCATCCTTACCGGCCTTGATAAGTTTCGTAAGTACTTCGATTTCCTTTGCATCTGGCGCATTACTCGGATGACGGTAATTGATGGAAGGTTGCTTGGTAACAATTCCTGTTCTTGAATTAAACATCAGCCCCGTTTCCCTTGCCCACTTGGCAGGAAGAAAATGTTTCCACTTTACGCCCTTTACATTAAGACGATCCTGGTTATTATCCATGCTTAACTTGCCTGCCCACAGCAGCTTATCAATTATGCGCTGCTGTGCAGGTGAGGCACCCATAAACTCCGCTTCTAATGAAGATTCCCACTGACTAAGAAATACTGCTCCTGTAAAGCCTTTATCACCCAGTTCTGGATCAGTCAGTTTTCCCATCTGGGCAAAGATGACCAATCTGCCCAGTGCGATCGCCTTAGCTATCATCTCAGCCGTCGAATTCGCTTCCGCTTCACTTACCTTTTCCAGGAATAGATATTCAGGAAAACCGCCTTTGGCTGGTATGCCTATGTCCCCTGAAGCATGAACAGAGAACGGCAATATTAAGAGTACTAGAAGTAGTATTTTTTTCATTGTTATCCTCATGATAAGGTAGGAATTATTTAATAACTATCGCAACATTACCGCATTAGATCGATGCCATTTTTCTTTCCAACTATGGAGGCAAAAAAAATACGGATTCAACCTTTTTTTCAATTAAGCTGAATCCGCAAAACGCCAAACACTAGATGAAAAAAGACTCTCTTATTATTAGAAAAAGCCTGTACGCCAACTTAATGCCAAGCTGAAATCATGCTCGGCCTGTACGCCATTGCGATCCTGATGAACGGGCAAGAGCAGTTCAAAACTGAGGTTATTTGCCGGTGCCGGCATCCAGTTAACACCAATCCCCACCTCGACTCTTTCGCCACCATAATTATCAGGGTTTGCACCCAGACCGGGACCATAGATATTTGAATCGATACCCTGAATCTTGCCTTGCGTCTCACCCCTCAGACGAATTGACGAGACCAGATCAGGACTCCAGCTATACGAAACCCAGGCGGTACCTTCATGTTTATCCCCATAGCGCCAGCCCTGACTGTTTTCACTTTCCAGTGGGACAGTCGCAAGATATTGCGCCCCCCATCCCCACTGTTTCTCTTTGCCCCAGTAAACCGCACCGATCAAGGCATCCCAGGTTCCAGAGCCAAGTTGCATGCCATAAGCCAAGCGGGTCTTCATAAGCGTGTTTGATGGTGTCAGGTTATAATCTTCCTCTTTAATACTACCGGTCGGCGCACTCAGTACCGCATCAAAAACCACGTTGTGTTTGAAATCTTCACTGTTATAGGCCCGGAATATTGTACCGAACTTGATATCACCCAAACCTTCCGATTTAACGGTATTGGTTCCCAGGCTGGTGGTACCCGCCGCACCCTGGAATGTCTCCAAAACCGTCTTCTTTCGAATCAAAGGGGCCAACGCAACAAGGGCAAACTTGTCATTAAGCGAAAAATTTGCAAACGGAAAGATCACATCAGCCTCAGCACTTTTAGGAACAACACGTAAAGTAGGTGGCTGCCCCGGATTACCAAAAAAACGATTGGGTGCCGAGGTCACCACAGACTCAGCCGAAACAGAATCCGTACCCTGAATCAACCCTTCAAACTTATGATGTTGAACATTTATCCCCGCCACGCCCTGGCCTTTTTCAGGAAAGGCATAAATACCAAACAGTCCTGAAGGAACCGGTACAGGCACCTGCTTCCTGAGCTGTCTTAACGCTTTAATTCTTTTTGACAAAGCGGCCCGCTGCTCAAACGAAGTACGCCCAGTTGAATCATCGTCAGCCGCAATCACTTGCAACGGCATAGAACAGGCTAGCGCAATGCCCGCAGAAAGTAAGGTTGTGCTGTACTTCATAATCTCCCCCACATGGATCACACCGAATCTTTTTTTATTTTGTTCTGATTAAGTTGACTGTCTAATGACACGCTGAATTATCTCAACAGGTCTGAGACACCCGGTTGGCTCCGGAACACACCATGACAAGCCACACAACCCGAGCTGATGGGACCAATAAAGGTCGCCGCTTTTGTCATATCACCCGCCTCAGCTGCCTCAGCCAGTTTCAGCGCATTACCCTCAACACTGTCATTAAAACCGTTAAGGATGGCGAGACGTTCATCGCTGATATTTTCGATTCCCAGATAGGGCAATAAACCACCAACAGGAATTCTGTGATTAGCCAGTCGTCTCGCACTATCGGCCGTCTGTTCCGGGTTATCAGTCATTACACCGGCAAGTACACTCTGAAAATCGGACAATACTTCTGTCATCACCTGTCGCATGGTTGCCCTTTCACTGTAGCGATTATGCATAGCCAATATAGCCATTAATGACATTTTGGTATCCATAGAGAGGCCTTTTACCTTTTCCTGAAGCTCTGGTTTCATCAAGGCTATCTGCCCTTCCAAAACCTTTTTCAGCTCTTCCATCCCAGGCTCTGCTGAAAGCGCAGAAGGCGCATAACTGGCTGCACCAAAAGCCATCAACGCGGCAAAAGAGACCTTCTGCAGTTGCTTTTTTCCATAAAACGATGGGACATAGTTGCAGAGGTTTTTAATCTTAAGTGACATCAAGCTGATTCC
>JAPHUG010000239.1 GCA_026197195.1 Sedimenticola sp. | reverse complement strand
TGTAGAACAGTTTGTTCCCTATTGAGATAGCTTGAAGCCAAGTTTGAAAGCAGAAACACTACTGTGATTCCGGTGCCGTTTTATTGTCGGTCATATATTGTTGCAGCTCTTCGATGATTCTTCTCTCAAGCCAGTAGCGGGCCACCCCTGGGATGGCACCTGATACAAATCCGACATGACCACCGTTTTCTGAGACTTCCAGTGTGACAGATTCAGAGAGTTCTTCCTGAGCGGGAAGGGTGGTGGGCCACATGAAAGGGTCATCTTTTGCATGCAGGATTAATGTGGGTGTTTGTATCTGTTTAAGATACTGACGTGAGCTTGAATCGCTATAGTAGTGGTCCACATCTCGAAACCCATTGAGTGGGGCAGTCACCTCGTTGTCATACTCTCTGAATGATTTCAGTGTCTCGACATTAACGTCGAGTGGGGAGGGGCGCTTGCTGAAACGGGTTTTGTAGCTTTGTTTCAGGCTGGACAGGAGATGGCCTTGATAGAGCTTTGATAGACCTGTTTCAAGACGGGAGGCGGTATCGCCCAATACAAAAGGAACGGAGATAGCAATGGCGATACTTAATCTGCTTCTTGCTCCTGCCTCGCCCAGCCATTTCAGGAGTACATTACCGCCCAGTGAATAGCCTATGGCGGCACTTACTCGACGTCCTGATTGCTGTTCGATATAGTCGAGTATGAAGTCGAAGTCTTTGGTATCACCGGAATGATAGCTTCGGTCTTTCCTGTTTGGTTTTCCGCTGCAACCCCGAAAATGCATGAACACGGCTGAATAACCGGCGCGATCCAATTGATTGATCAGATTAGCGGCGTAGTGTGACTGTAATGAGCCTTCAAGCCCGTGCATGATGAGAATGAAGGGCCCTCTCTGATTGTCTATCCAGGCAATATCCAAAAAGTCACCATCCGGTAACTCAACGCATTCACTTCGTGCTTTAAGTTTGGGCCGGTTACGAAACAGGAACGGCCAGACGGTTTGTGCATGAGGATTGGATAGCCACCATGCTGGTTTGAAGGCGCTGATTTGTATCATTCAAAAGGTTGCCATCATTTGAAATGGGATCATAGCCTATCAAATTTTACTGGTTAAATGCGCTAGGAGGATCACCCAGCGTGATCAGACATAAAGGATGTCAGCATGGCTATAGCGGTGGGCATTCTCGCCCTGTCTGTTTAACTCACGCCTTTCCCAGCTCTTTTATCAGCACCCCTAAAAAGCGCCCGGCTTCACCACCTGTAACGGCCCGGTGATCAAACGTCAGTGACAGGGGAAGCAGACGATGTACGGCGGGTTCGCCGTTTACCGGCACAATGGCATCATAACAGAGCCCGGCTCCCAGTATCGCCACCGTAGGCGGGACAACGATGGGGTTGGCATGACGACCTGCAATGGTACCGAAGTTGGAGAGTGTGAAGGTGTTGCCCCGTAGTTGATCGGCCGGAATTGATCGATTAGATACGGATTGTTTCAGTTCATTCAACCGCTCTCTGAGTGGTCCTGTTGAGTATTGCCCCACATCGGAGATGACGGGTACGAAGAGTCCTTCCGCAGTATCCACTGCGATGCCGAGATGAACCTTCTTTAGCAGCCGCCTTCCGATGGCATGGGCATCGTACCAGGCGTTGAGTGAGGGTTCCGCCTCACAGGCGGCCAGGATCGCCTGGATCAGTCTTACTGTGAAATCTTCATCTGGCTTCCAGTGTTGAATATCGACCACATCGCAGAGTGTAACCGGCACCACTTCGGCATGGGCCTGGGCCATGCTGCGGGCCATAGCGCGCCGTACGCCTCGCAGCTTCTCCATGGGGCCGACATCGGCAAGTATCTTTGCCACCCGTTGTACATCACCCGCCGTGACGGTCTCTTTAGGACCGGTCGGGGTGACGATAGAGAGGTCGACATCCAGTTGCTTGGCGAGCGCCCGAACGGCGGGGGTAGCCTTTATTCCACTACTCTGATTGCCACCAATACGGGCGGCCTTCTCTTCGATTACCTGGGTTCCACTTTTGACCTCGCCGACAACGGTGCCACTGTCTTGCTTGTTTGGTTTGGGGGGAGATGCCGTTTCGGTTGCGCCTTCTACTTTGAATTCAACCAGCGGGTCGCCAACTTGAACAATATCGCCATCCTCGCCAAAACATTGGACGATGATGCCGGCTTCGGGTGAGGGTATCTCCACGATCGCCTTGGCGGTCTCTACCGAGAGCAGTTGCTGTCCCTGTATGACTTCGTCACCGGGTTTAACCTGCCAGGAGACGATCTCAGCCTCCTGAAGTCCTTCGCCAAGGTCGGGTAAGTTAAAGAGTTTCATGCGTACTCCAGGGTTTCTTTGACGGCCTGTAAGATGCGTTCAGTGCTGGGCATGTAATGTTTTTCATTGCGAAACATCGGCATTACGGTGTCATAGCCGGATACCCGCCTTATCGGTGCAAAGAGGGACATCAGACCCTCTTCCGCCAGGCGGGCGGCAATCTCTGAGCCGACACTGCAGGTGCTGGCGGCCTCTTGTATGATCACGCAGCGACCAGTGCGGCCTACTGATTCCAGGATTGTCTCCATGTCTATTGGTTTGATGGTGGCAAGGTCGATCACTTCGGCATCAACGCCTTCACTAGCGAGCTGTTCTGCGGCCAGTTGGGTTTCGTGCATCATGGCACCCCAACTGACCAGGGTGATATCACTACCTGGGCGCAAGACAAAACAGGTATCCAGTGGCAGTGCTTCACCGTTATCTTTAACTCCCTGTTTCATTAGACGATAGACCCGTTTCGGTTCCAGGAATATAACCGGGTCCGGATTTCGAATAGAGGCCAGTAGCAGGCCATAGGCCCGGGTGGGTGATGAGGGAATGACAACCCGAAGACCGGGAATGTGAGCAAACAGCGCCTCGGTGCTTTCGGAGTGATGTTCCGGGGCGTGAATGCCGCCGCCATAGGGGGCACGCAGGACCATCGGACAGCTCAGGCGTCCACGGGTACGGTTACGCAGGCGTCCCGCGTGACTGACCATCTGATCAAGGGCGGGATAGATGAACCCCATGAACTGGATCTCTGCCACTGGATGGAGTCCCTGTGCGGCCATGCCGACTGCTACACCCGCGATCATATTTTCGGCTAACGGGGTGTCCAGTACCCGTTCAGGACCAAACCTGCCCAGCAGATCCACCGTGGCCCGGAACACGCCGCCGTTAATGCCGATATCTTCACCCAGAATGACCATAGCAGGGTCGTGTTCCATTCCATGGTGCAGGGCCAGGTTGACGGCTTCAATCATGGTGATGTCTGACATGGCCTTACTCCTTGCCCATGAGGGAGCGACGTTGTGATTCAAGCTCACCAGGCAGTGTCGCATAGAGTGAATCAAACATGCTTTCAGGGGGTTGTGGTTCACTTGCCAGGTAGTGCTGTACCTCCTGTTCAATCGCCGTTTTGCAGTCTGTCTGCAGTTGTGTTTCCTGCTCTTCAGACCAGATACCCTGTTGGGTCATGTAGGTTCTCAGTCTAGGAACCGGGTCATACTGGCGATGGGCCTCCAGCTCTTTGTCACTTCGGTAGCGCGTGGCATCGTCCGCCGTGGTGTGGTGGCAGAGTCGGTAACTGATCGCCTCAATCAGTGTGGGGCCGTTACCATGTCGGGCGTTCTCTATCGCTTCTGCTACATGGTGGCGAACTGCGATTGGATCATTGCCATCAATCTGAATGCCCGGTATACCGGCGGCAATCGCCTTCTGGGCCAGGGTTTCGGTCTTGGTCTGCATGCTGCGGGGCACAGATATAGCCCACTGGTTATTGTTGATAACGACAACCAGTGGGAGATTCCAAACGCCGGCCAGGTTGATTGCTTCATAAAAATCACCCTTTGAGGTGCCGCCATCACCGATCAGGCAGACCACTACCCGGGGTTCATTTCTGTATTTAACGGCAAAGGCAGCCCCTGCGGCGTGGGTACAGTGGGTGGAGATGGGGACGCAGATGGGGAAATCATCACCCACATCCGGGTTGCTCATACCGCGTTCATCGCCCCCCCAGTAGAGCAACAGGTCACGTACCCTGAAGCCGCGGAAGAAGAGGGCGCCGCTCTCGCGGAAGCTGGGTGCGATAATGTCATCGGGTTGCATGGCGTGGCCTACGCCAGCACCAATCGCCTCTTGTCCCAGTGATGAGGCAAAGGTGCCTATCTGCCCGGTACGCTGCATATTGACGGCACGTTCGTCATACAAGCGCGTAAACACCATGTTGTGGTAGAGGGCGTGAAGTGTATCGGTATCACGGGCCAGTGGTGGCAGTCCACCCGACGGTTCTCCATTGGGTTGAAGGAACTGGTGATACGCAATTTCAAATGACGTTGTCTTTATCAAAACTGACCTCCTTTGCTGCAAGCACCCAAGCTGTGCCTAACTGAAGATCTGAGCTTTCTTGTTCTATCTCGCTTACATAATGGGACTGGGTGACATCCTCAGCGGTTTGATAACGAGAATGAATGGATCGTTAAGATCAAGTTTAGTACATCTGGGTGAAGTGAGTGGTGAGGGATGTTTGGCGAGCAATCGCCAGGGGAGGAGGTGTCTTCACATTAGCGGGCCGAAGAGCGGGATGGGGGTTATGGTTCTTTTTAGCTGATTTACAGACCGTTAAGGATGGGTTCGTGTGAGAAATCAGCCTGCTACTGGGGATTCGATAATGGTCACAAGACCGCAAACGATCGCTTGCCCCCTATTGTGGTAACTATGACCAATATTGCCTCTGAAATGTGCGCTATCCCCTGTACTGAGCTGGATCTTCTCTCCCGCCACTTCCAGGGTTAAGTTCCCTTCCAGTATATGAAGATACTCTTCACTACCGGGGGGGTGGGGTTTACCCACGTAGGTTGATTGTGGCTTCAATGTGAAGGTTTGTTGGCTATAGGTCGGGTTGCTGGTAGGTGAAACCGTGATGGCGGCAAGGTCTCCGGCTCACGATTCGCCTATCTCCTGGGAGATGTCGCGCTGATGCAGATGGCATTGCAGCGCCTTCTAACGGACGAGCTGCTGCGTCGCGGCTTCCAGCCCATCGTCCCGCCGCTCCTGGTCCGTGAGCGCTCCCTCTACGGCACGTCTCACTTCCCGGAAGGCC
>JAPHUG010000016.1 GCA_026197195.1 Sedimenticola sp. | reverse complement strand
TTGGAAATGACTACGGTTACGATCACATTTTTAGCCGCCAGATTCAGGGGAAAGTAAAACCTGGCGATCTTTTTCTGGCCATAACCACTTCTGGCAATTCAACCAATATTCTTCGCGCACTGGAACAGTGCAGGGATCAGGGTGTAACAAGCATTTTGCTGAGTGGGCATAATGGAGGCAAAGCGGCCGCACTGGCTGATCACATCCTTATTGTCAAGGGCGAGCAGACCAGTATTATTCAGGAGCTGCATATTGTAATAATTCACACAATTTGCCATATATTGGAAGAGACTCTGTTCAGTTGATACTTGTTTGGCCATCGTTCCGTCCGCGGGTGCTACTGCACCTATGATGATGCAGATAAAGCACTGAAAAACAGAACAGCATGTAATAGCGCGTCAATGGATGAAGATAACTCTTATCAAGTATTCCGCTGATTAGTGCCGCCGAACCTGTGGCAAGGAATATGGCATAAATCCTTCGCTCAAAGCCTTCAAGCTGCTGATATGCACGTCGCAATCCGGCTAACAAAGAAACAAGCAATGCTATATAGACTAGTAGACTTAACAGGCCGGTTTCATACCAAATCTCAATGAACATGTTATGGAGATGCTTAGCATGGCCCAGATTAAGGAATTCGATTGATCGTTTCATTCCCGTACCCGTCAGATAATTCTCAGGCGGATGAGCAATCGCCTCCGCCCATATCGATAGCCGCTTGGAACTAAGCTGATCCAACCACTGGTACATACTTCCATCAATAGTCAATAATTGTGAGCTGAAGAAATAACCATCTGCAATAATCGCTACCAATAGAATGACCGGGATAATAACAAACAGAACAAATAGTTTTTTCTTAAAAAAAGTAAGATAAAAGGCCGCACCAATGAGCAACATTAGCAATTCTGTCCGGCTATCAGAAACCAGTAGTACTGCGAGTGAAAAGATATAAAACAGTGAATAAACTGTAACTGTGGACCCAGGCTTCTCTCCGGCATAAAAAAAGATCAAGGGTGCCAATGTGGCCAGTATCATCCCATTAACTTGTGTAGCCGGATGAAAATCATTAAAAACAAAAAAGAAATATCCCAGATCGATTGCAACCCCCAAAAGCAACGCAATAGAAACCCCTATCAACACACGCCTATCGACTTCACTGATCGCTAAAACAGACGCACCAAGGGTAAACACCATAACCATCCCGGACAACCCATACAGCATCCAGTACTTGAGGCTTCTCGCGGAAAAATCCGGATAGAACACCGAAATCAGGAAGAGTGACAACAAAAGAACAAGTAGGATAACAGGCAGCCGGTAAGGCCGAAGATCCATATATTTCAGAGCGTAAAGTCCGCACAGCAGATAGAACAGTTGCAGCGTATCACCCAGCCCCCTGCCAATGTAATAGCTTGCCATGACAATAACAGGCAACAGCAGGGCATGACGATGAAACCAACCCACCAGCGCCCCACCCTCTCCAGCGCCATTTTTGATGTTAGAAACCATAGATCAATCTTTTCCAGCCAACTTTAGGGAGCATATTGTCATTGAAACTGCCTCCCGGCATTTATGCCTATCTCCCGATACAGTTGTATATGTTTACCCGCTATAGCATCAAGGAAAAAATCAGATTGGCGTTCAAGTTGTAATTTTCTGAATCTGTCCACAAAGCGTTCATAGTCCCGAATCACTTCCGTTACTTTTTCCGCGAAACCACCCTGCTCAACGATAAAATCGGGCGGGAGTATTTCAGGAACAATGCCAACGGGCGTGGAGATCAGCATGTTTCCATAAAACAGAGCCTCAAGCGCGATGACCGGACCACCTTCGCTCTTTGAGCTTACGACAACCAGATCTGCTTCACTGAGTTGGTGAGGAATATCGTCACGATAGCCCAACAACTCAACACGCCCTGATAGACCAAGTGTTGCAATTAACGCCTGCAAGTGTGGGGCCTGCTCCCCTGAACCAATAATCTTAAGTAAAAAATCATTATCCAAACCGGCCAGGTCCTTTAATAAAAGATCAAAACCCTTTATCGGATCAAGGCGCCCCACTGCAACTATTGTAAATCTTTCAGGACGTTTTTTTCTTGCTTCAATCGTGACAGGCGTTATTGCATTGTGTATTACTTGAACGGAAGAGGTATTAATCGTTTTCTTGACCTGTTCAGATACCGCAATCACATGATCCATCCGATCAAAAATTTTTCCTTTTCTTGGATTATGCTTGGTCGCCACATGTGGGAATTTCAGCCATTTATTAAGCAGATAGAAGATCTCTGTTGCCTTGCCAAAATGGCTGTGGACAATATCCGGATTCATCGCAATGAACTTTTTTCTCAACTCCCAAAGCAGGAAGGGGTTTTTTCTTGAGTTTTTGTGCTCATATTGACAGACCTCAATCTCAGCGCTAACCCTATCCAAATAACGCGAGTCCTTGGGAATCATCAATGCAACATCACATTTACCCGACATGGCGTTAGCCAGATCCACATAGAACTCACCTCTTCCCAGTCCACGCGAGGCAATAAAGTGACACACCTTCATTGCAGGGTCCTGTAGACAGATAAAGTACTTTCCACCATGGCATCGAGCGTAAATGAGGGATCAACGGTGGTTCGTGTATCCTGAATAGGCGATTGATACAAACGAAGAATACTCTTGGCGAGCCCATCAATATCCTGATTTCTGATGATATAACCGTTGACGCCATCCACCACAAGATTACGTAATCCTTCAAATGTCGTGGCAATGACCGGCGTATTCATGGCCAGGCCTTCTGTGACAGTTCGGCCGACATTACCCATCTTGAGTGAGGCATTAACCATGACATCAAACAGGCTGTATACCTCCGGCATCCGTGTCTGACTACCAGCAAAAACAATATGTTTCTCAACACCCAGCGACTGAGCAAGCTGCTTCAGACCTTCAAGGTACTCTTGTTTATCCTGTCTCACGCCGCCAACAATCACTCCCCGTATCTCAGGAATGGTCTCTTTGCACTGGGCGATGGCCGCAATAAAGGTTTCATAATCTTTCAAGTAGGTTATGCGGCCCACACTACCAACAATAAAAGCCTGCTCGAGCTGAAGATCTCTTTTAAGCTGATTCACGAAAAGGCTATCAACCGCGGCTGGATTAAACAGGTTCATATCCACACCACGCTGAATGACATGAAGCCTGTCTGGATCAAGGCCCTTATAGTTTTCCAGCAAATAGGCCTTGATAACTTCACTGACACAGATGGTTTGATCGCCGCTTGCCATAATCCGGCTATAGCGGCTGATACTGTTCATGCCATGAACTGTAGTCACAAAGGGAAAGCGGGTCTGTTTGTTGGCAAAATGGCACAACCATGCCGGCACCCGACTTCTCGCATGAATGATATCGGGCTTGAGTTCAGCAAAGAGTCTGGCCAATTTAAAACTTCGAAATGGAACCGACAGCGGGTTCTTGCTACAGACATCAAAGGTAATATGCTCCCCTCCCGACTCAGCAATCAGCGGAACCATCTTTCCGCCGTGACTGATCACAATACTTTCATGCCCCCGCTTGACAAATTCCCGACTGAGTTCAACCGAACCGCGCTCCACACCGCCTTCGTTCAATTCAGGTAATAACTGGACTATTCTCATAACACTCTTCAATCAGGCGGCAAAATCACCGTAAACCAAACACATTCTTTCAAACAAAGACCAGCTGCTATCACTTCCCTGTCAATCCTAGACGATAAACCATAGCGACTCTCAACTGCAATTCACAGTATACAATCAAGATGCCAGGTATCGGCTTAGTCGATCAAGCCCCTCTTCAATATTGATGTTATTGTAGTACTCGTTAATCGCCAGCTGGCTGCTCTGGGGTGGTCGGCTATCCGGGTAATACTGACGATCAAACAGTGCCGCACTCCAGGGACCAAAAGGTGCTGACTTTATCCAGTTTGTGGCTCCAAACAACCCGATTGTGGGGGTCTTTTGAACCGCAGAAAGATGCATCGGTCCTGAATCAGTGGATACCGTCAAGCAAGCGCCCTTCAGCAGTTGTTTCAACTCCGGAATCGTTGTTTTTCCCGCGGCGATCTCAGACCGACCTGGAATAAGTCGGGCAATATGCTCAACATATTCACGCTCATCCTCACTGCCGGTCAAAACAAAAGGGAGGGCATACCGTTCGATGAGCTGTTGTGAAAACTCAACCCATTTATGATCAGGTAATCTTTTGGAGCGCCATTTTTCACTGGAGCCCACATTCAAAACTATGTAGCTTTTATCTCGCGCTTCTGGAGAGACATCAGCAGTATTGAAGCAGTCCGTCTTCTGTGCGATATCAAAAAGAATTTTAGTTGTTTGCTGTTGCTGATCAATACCCTTTGAATTAACACTGCGAGTCAGGGCCAATGTGGTCATCGCCCGACTACGATCATTACTCTGCAAATCAACAATCATATCAAAATGATGTCGCCTGATTTCTGCCAATACCCGAAACCCCTCCTTGACACTTTTATTCCTCATAACTATAAACGAGTCACATTCATCCTGATAAAGTGCCTGTCCAATGGGTGAGGTGATAATGGTTGGTGAATATTTACAGGCGCGTACCACCGGCATGGTAGAAGCGATATCCCCCAACGCACTAAATCGAATAATCCCAACCTTCTTCATATTAACGAACACCTGTTGGCATTATTAAAGGTCCACAACTAAAGCCATTGATCCACCAGCCAATCTGCACAACGTGATGCCTCATTGAAAGCCCCTGGCGGATGGGTAAGTACGCCGGTTTTCTTCCACTGCGCATAGGGTGTTAACCACGCCTCTTCAATCAACTGCTTAATCCCTTTACTGATACGACCTGAATGACTCACTGGCAATGAAATCAAACCGACAGCAGCACCTGATGTGATGGCCTCATACACCATGGAGACGGAATCCTCGCTCACCCAGACCGAGTGACTCAAGCCAAGCTGCTGCTGCACCCAGCCCGGAGCAGTTTGCTGATGGGGGACCAGTGCAAGATTAGCCAGGCGTCTCGATGCAAGTTTTTCCATCAGGCCAATGGGAGTTCGGCGTGAGTCGCTTAACACGAACCGTCCCTCGGGGCATGTTTTTACAATCGACGCCACCTGTTCCAAGACCGCCTCATCATCCCACTGATAATGAGGTGAAAGACCACCCAGTAAGATCAATCCTTGTGTGGGTTCACACC
>JAPHUG010000143.1 GCA_026197195.1 Sedimenticola sp. | reverse complement strand
GATTGAAAAGTCATCCGACAAAACAAAGCCCAGCCGATCCCCCCACTCCAGGGCCAGCTTAACCACCTGTTTACCCGCCTCGAGATGGGTGCGTATCTCGTCACCTTCCAGATCCTGACGACGACAGCGAATAATGCCCCCCTCTTCGACCGTGTCACGAAGCTCACATTCATCCTGAATCAGAAAGTCCGTAGAAGAGGCCTTTCCACTGACCCAGGCGGTCATGATTGAGGCAGGGGCATCATTCACTTCAAAATGCCTCGCCGGCAGCGTACCCAGAGTCTCCCTGAGCAGGCTGACCAGCTCTTCGGCACGTTTGCTACTTGCGGCGTCTATCACCAGCCACTGATTCTTGGCATCAATATAGGCAAACTGGCGGGACGACTTGATAAAGGCACGAGGAAGCAGATCCTGCATCAACTCATCCTTGATCTCTTCCTGCTCTTTGCGGCGTACCTTTCGGCCTTCGGACTCTTCAATCTCAGCGACTTTGTCTGCCAACAACTCACGCACAACAGAAGCCGGTAACACCCGTTCTTCACGTCGAGCACAGATCATGGTGCATTTTCCCACTGCATGAGTGAGAAGCTCTGCCCCTCTACCCAGCGGTGGTTGCCAGCCCAGGGTGGAGAGTTCCAGCGTGCCACAACCTCTTGCAGAGCGCTCTAATAACTGCTCATGCAACGCTTCGGGGGTATATTCAAAAGGGGTGAGAAGTTTGAAAAGGTGAAGATTCTTAAACCACATGCCGCATCATATCCTGACCAAAAGGCGGCATTATCCCGGAAGCCTTGCCACCTAGCCAGAGATATTCCATGCCGGTTTAGTGATACTGATAAAGACCTCAACCCAGATCAGGTGTTGACATGATCCTGCACACTTTTATCTCAGCCTGACAGGTAGCCGTCTTGCCCCCCAGTGCCCCGGCTGTTTCTCAAACTGGCCTGCGCAAACGGTTCCACAGCGGTCACACCGACCGTCTGCTGTCAGGTGCCAGGCGCCCAGCTCATACCAATCTCTCTCAATCAGCAGCTGATGGCAGTGATGGCACCAGGTACTCCCGCCCTCGCTATCATGTACATTACCGGTATAGGCATAGCGGACACCGTTCGCCAGCGCCACCTTTCTGGCCCGACTGAGTGTCGCTGAGGGTGTTGGGGGATGATCCCGCATTTTCCAATCGGGATGAAAAGCGGTGAAGTGCATGGGCACATCAGGCCCCAGATGGGTCACCACCCACTGAGTCATCGCATCCAGCTCAGGATCACTGTCGTTTTCCCCGGGGATTAATAGTGTCGTCAGTTCAAACCAGACGGCTGTGCTCTCTTTAAGATAGATCAACGTATCCAGTATGGGCTGTAGATGAGCCCCAGTCAGCTTATGATAGAACCGTTCATTAAACGACTTGAGATCCACATTGGCTGCATCGATATACTGAAAAAACTCAACACGGGGTTCAGGTGAAATATAGCCCGCCGTCACCGCCACGGTCTTAATTCCCTGTTCATGACAGGCGATCGCGGTATCAATCGCATATTCATGAAAAATGACGGGGTCGTTGTAGGTAAATGCCACACTTTTGCACTTCAGCCGGGCCGCTTCACGCGCAATGGTCTCCGGCGAGGCAGACGCTGCCAGCGTATCCATCTCCCTTGATTTACTCATATCCCAATTTTGACAAAAGCGACAACTCAGATTACAGCCCGCGGTCCCAAATGAGAGTACAGAACTGCCTGGATAAAAGTGGTTCAGCGGCTTTTTCTCTATCGGATCAACACAAAACCCGCTGGAGCGTCCATAGGTCGTGAGTACCACTTCTCCGTTGCTACAGGCCCGGACAAAGCAGAGCCCCTGCTGCCCTTCTTTTAGCCGACACGCCCGGGGACAGAGGTCGCACTGAACACGGCCGTCATCCAGGCGATGCCAAAAGCGAGTGGGATAGTCACTTGATGGGGTTTCCATTCTATTGGCCTTTTAGCAGGGATATCCTAAACTTAATTATAGATCTCTATCGCACGCTCAGCTCAGAAGTGATACCACAACAGGGACGAACGGATATGCAGACGATCAAATCTCCCGCTGTCGCCGGACTCTTTTATCCAGCCGATCCGGACAAGCTCCATCATGATATTCAAAACTATCTCGCGCAGGCCCCAGGCAAGCAGGCTATTCGCCCCAAAGCCCTGATCGCACCCCACGCAGGCTATGTCTACTCAGGCCCTGTAGCCGGAAGTGCCTATGCCTGCCTGAGAGATATCAGCGCTGAAATCAGTCGGGTGATTATTCTCGCTCCAGCGCACCGAGTCGCCTTTCGCGGAATCGCCTATAGTGCGGCCACCCACTTTCAGACCCCGCTTGGTTTGATAACGGTTGACCTGATGTCACTCTCCCAAATCACAGACTTACCTGCCGTAACCAAGAACAGCCGTGCATTTGATGAAGAGCACAGTATCGAGGTCCACCTTCCGTTTTTGCAGGAGGTTTTGAGTCATTTCAGTATTGTCCCCTTGCTGGTAGGTGACGCCACGGCCGAGCAGGTAATGACCGTACTAGAACAGCTCTGGGGTGGATCTGAAACCCTGGTGGTGATCAGTTCAGACCTGAGCCACTATCTGGATTATGAATCCGCACGCAAAATGGATTTCAATACCAGCCACGCCATTGAGGCACTCCAACCAGCCGCCCTCTCCTTTCATAGTGCTTGCGGTAAAACCCCCGTAAGCGGCCTGTTACTGAGTGCCAAAAGGCACGGACTGCATGCGACGACACTGGATCTGCGTAACTCGGGCGATACCGCAGGCAGCCATGATCGTGTAGTGGGGTACGGCGCCTATGCCTTCTCATAACAGTCACGAAGCTGAGTTTAACCCTAGCGACCGGGCCACACTGATTGGCCTGGCCCGGGATTCCATAAGTCATGGATTAAAAGCGCACCATCCCCTTCAGGTGGTGATCAGTGACTATTCTGAAAAACTGCAACAGCCACGCGCCGCTTTTGTAACACTCAACATCCATGACCGTTTACGCGGATGCATTGGTCATCTGGAGGCTATCCAGCCACTGGTAAAAGATATTGCCGACAATGCCTACGCAGCGGCATTTCAAGATCCACGCTTTCCACCCGTTACCGCAAACGAACTGCCACTCATAACGATTCATCTCTCTGTGTTGACAGCGGCTAAACCACTGACATTTGGATCAGAAGAGGAGTTGCTTAACTTGTTACAGCCTGGAACAGATGGGTTGATCCTTGAGGAGGGTCATCATAGAGGCACCTTTCTACCTTCCGTCTGGGAACAGTTACCTGAGCCGAAGGAGTTCTTGCGACACCTCAAGAACAAGGCCGGGCTCGCCGGAGATTACTGGTCAGATAGTCTACGCCTATCCCGCTATACAACAGAATCGTTCAGTTGAGTGGTACAGAGGGGTTCGACTACTTCCTGGTCTTGCAACGCCCCAGCGACTCCGCCAGACAAACGGAGCCATCCATCCAGATGGCATGACTCAGATTCGTGTTATCCAACTTGGCACCACCCAGATTGGCACCTGTAAGATCGGCAAAACTGAGATCCGCCCCGGTCATATCTGCATAGGAGAGATCAGCCCTTCTTAGCGTGGCCCCCTTGAGCATGGCCTGCTTGAGTTCGACATAACTCAGATCAGATTCAGACATGTCAACATACTGCAGATCCCCGCTGTTCAGCTTACTGCCTGTAAGATGAGCACGACGAACCACCGCATTATTGAGCAAGACGCCATCCAGTTCCGCTGCATCCAGTTGTACTCCATCCATGTTGCAGTTACGCCAGTTCACACCCGGCGCGGGCGCGGCATGGCAATCCGGATCGGCGACAGATTCCGGACTTCCGAGATAAAACCCGAAGCCGATAACCAGCACCACCACTGTGACCACCACACTGAAACCTGCCACTGGAAAAGGACGTTTCTGCTTTCTCTCCAGCAGATCGGTCTTTGCCTCCCGGTGCTGTTGCATGATCTCAAGCTCAGCCTGGCGCCGTTCACCCTGACGGCGCTTTTTAAATTTTTCATCATCTGAACTTTGGCGGCGCTCTCGACCGTTTCGCTCATCTTCCCGCATCCGGGAAGAGATCAGTTGCTCGGTATCGCCATCAGCCAGGGCTTTACGAATCTCCGGCGGAATAACATCTGGAACCTCGGATACCTTTTGCCAGCCTAGCTTATCCAGACTGACTTCATCTTCCATAACGATCCGGCCCAACAGGACAAAACGGCGCACGGTACCGCAGGGATAGGGACCTTTTACCTGATTATCCCGTCGAACATACCAGAGCTTCTGTTTAGATTT
>JAPHUG010000039.1 GCA_026197195.1 Sedimenticola sp. | reverse complement strand
TACCAATAACAAAACCGGCACCCACGAAGCCCAGAAGGAAGCGGCTGATTGCCAGTGCTTCATATGAATCAGCCATAGCAAAGGCGAAACAGATAAAGCTGGAGATAAACAACAGTGAGGAGTAGACGATTCGCGGACCCAGCTTATCCACCAGCATGCCGATGATGATTCGTGCCGGGATAGTAAGTGCCACGTTGAGGATGAGCAGGGCTTTCACTTCCTGGGCGGACAATCCAAAAGTCTGTTGGATTGATGCCAATAGGGGGGCGTGGTTGAACCAGACCATAAAGGAGAGAAAGAACGCAAACCAGGTAATGTGCAACGTTCGTGTTTTGCCTGAAAAGGATAACAGGTTTAATTTACTGTCCGACATAGTGTAACTCCAGATGATAAAACTTCTCCTAGCTTTAGCACTGCTCGTGCCAACTTTGTAACTCAATGATTATTAAGATAAAAAAAATAGTTTATTGAGATGAATCAAGCTTCTTGCACTGTGAGTGTGCAAAACGATTAAGCCTTGCCTGCTTTATGCACAAAAGCGGTGTGTGAGGGTGAGCGTGCTTTTTTTCGGTGCAAAAATGCTTTCTTCTGCACCCTGTTGAGCCATTTTTTTCCCTGCACACTATTCGTTAGGTGCCGAATGTACTGACTTTGGTCAGTTTTATTAAGTTGGCATAGCGGTTGCACTAAAGGGGGTATTGAATTGGTAGGTCATCTGACCCGAGTTGTGAAGAGGCATCACATGAAAGAGAGATTGGTACTGATAGGAAACGGCATGGCAGGCGTGAGAACGCTTGAGGAGTTGCTGAAGCTGGAGCCGAATAAATATGAGATCACTGTTTTCGGTTCTGAGCCACACCCTAACTATAATCGTATTCTGTTGTCACCGGTTTTGGCGGGTGAAAAAGAGTTTGATGATATCGTTCTTAATAAAAGAGAGTGGTATACCAAGAACAGCATAACCCTGCATGCCGGGTCGCCTGTCGTCGAGGTCAACCGTGTGAAGCGCAAGGTGATCGCTGCGGATGGAACTGAGGCTGAGTATGATCGGTTGTTGATGGCCACAGGTTCATCTCCGTTTATTATTCCTGTGCCTGGTGCCGAACTGGATGGGGTGATCAGTTTTCGTGACATTCATGATGTTGAGCAGATGCTTGTTGCATCAAAGAAGTATAAAAATGCGGTCGTGATTGGCGGTGGTCTGTTGGGTTTGGAAGCGGCCAATGGACTGATCAAGCAGGGCATGGAGGTCTCTGTCGTTCATCTGATGGATACCTTGATGGAGCGCCAGCTGGATGAAGCGGCCGGTGCCATGCTGAAGCGTTCGCTGGAAGAGAACGGCATGAACTTCATGATGGGTGCCCAAACTGAGGCGATCCTGGGTGACAAGCGTGTTGAGGGGGTTCGGTTTGCTGATGGTTCGGTTGTAAAAGCCGATCTGGTTGTTATGGCGGTCGGAATTCGACCCAATATCGATCTGGCAAAAAAGGCCGGACTCTACTGTGAACGAGGCGTGGTGGTTAATGACACCATGCAGACCTATGATCCACGCATCTATGCACTGGGTGAGTGTGTGCAGCATCGTGAAACCTGCTATGGATTGGTTGCACCTCTGTTTGAGCAGGCCAAGGTCTGTGCAAACCACCTTGCCGAGTTGGGGTATGGTCGTTATGAAGGCTCTGTCACCTCCACCAAACTGAAAGTAACCGGTATTGATCTCTTCTCTGCGGGTGATTTTCATGGTGATGACACCACCGAAGAGATCGTATTCCAGGACCTGGCAGGCGGTACCTACAAAAAACTGGTGATCAAGGATAACCGCATCAGTGGTGCGGTACTGTATGGCAATACGGTAGACGGTGCCTGGTACTTCCAGTTGATGCGGGAAGGCACAAATATTTCGGATATGCGTGAAAGCCTGCTGTTTGGCCAGTCGGCCCATCTCGGTAGCTCAGGTCACGGTGGTCAATCTCAAGCCTCGGCTATGAGTGATGATGCTCAGGTGTGTGACTGTAATGGTGTCTGCAAGGGTGACATTGTCAAGGCGATCACCAGCGAAGGTCTGTTTACGGTCGATGAGGTCAAGTCACATACCAAGGCGGGTGCCTCCTGTGGCTCCTGTGTCGGTCTGGTTGAGCAGATTCTGGCGAATACCCTGGGTGGTGACTACTCTGCGCCTGAGGCCAAGCCCCTCTGTGCCTGCACCGAGTTTACGCATGACCAGGTGCGCTCGACCATTCGGGAATATGAGTTGACAGACAAGCAGGGCGTGTTTGACAAGATGGATTGGCGTACCGCAGATGGGTGCCACGTCTGCCGACCGGCAATCAATTACTATCTGATTTCAGCCTGGCCTGATAAAGCAAAAGATGATGCACAGTCACGATTCATTAATGAGCGGGTGCACGGCAACATACAGAAAGACGGTACCTTCTCGGTAATACCCAGAATCCTGGGTGGACGCACAACGCCGCATGAGTTACGGACAATTGCAGAGGCCGCCGAGAAGTTCGATGTGGGTGAAGTCCACTTCACCGGTGGTCAGCGTATTAACATGCTGGGTGTTAAAAAAGAGGACCTGCCCGCGATGTGGGAGTTTCTCACCGATCGCGGCATGGTCTCGGGTCACGCCTATGGTAAGGCACTTCGTACGGTAAAAACCTGTGTAGGATCGACCTGGTGCCGGTTTGGAACACAGGATTCAACTGGCTTGGGGATGAAGCTTGAAGAGGCCACTTGGGCCTCCTGGATGCCCCACAAATTCAAGATGGCCGTGTCTGGCTGTCCGCGCAATTGTGCCGAAGCCACGATCAAGGATTTTGGTGTGGTCTGTGTTGATTCCGGTTATGAACTGCACATTGGTGGTAATGGCGGGGTGAAAGTCAGGGCAACAGATGTGCTGTGTCGTGTCGAGACGGAAGAAGAGGTGATGGAACACTGCATGGCATTCATCCAGTTGTATCGTGAAGAGGCTCGATACCTGGAACGAACCGCACCCTGGGTAGAGCGAATTGGTCTCTCCTATATCAAGCAGCGAATACTGGAAGATGTACCAGGAAGAAAGGCGCTGCTCAGACGTTTTGTTGATTCACAGGAGGTGGCGCAGCATGACCCCTGGACAGCCCGTGCAAAAGGGGCTGAAGCCCATGAATTTACACCATTGAAAAAGATTGGAGAGTGATATGTCTGCCGTAATGACTGAAACCTGGGTGGAAGTGGGAAACCTTTCAGATATCCCGCGTTTGGGCTCGCGAGTGGTTAAAACCGCGGATGATGAGGTGGCCGTTTTCAGGGCTGCTGATGACACCGTCTTTGCCCTCTCTAATCGCTGTCCCCATAAACAGGGACCGCTTTCAGAGGGCATACTGCATGGCCACAAGGTCACTTGCCCGTTACACAACTGGGTGATTGAACTGGAAAATGGCGAAGCGGTTGCACCGGATGTGGGGTGCACCCGAAGCTACGCAGTACGCATGGAAGGTGATCAGATACTGCTATCAGTTTGATTTATATTAATTAAATCTTATGGAAAATAATCTGCTTTTTATGGCGCCATAAAGATAAACCGGGTGGACAAGTGGGTGGAAAATCAGCGATTACTAGGGTCAGCCCGAAATCAGGCAGACAGTGACAGGATAGAAAACGCTGTTTTTTCACCTACCCTTTGGGGTGAATCGAATACTCGCTAAGGCGCTTTCTGGAAGTCAATAACAAGAACAGCACAGTCAGTCAGGAACGGGTTGCACTCAACAACTGAATGTTGTGCAGATTAATTTGGAGGATGATGCTATGCAGGTAAACGAGATAATGACCAAGTCCCCACGGACTGTTACACCGGATACCGATCTCCTGGAAGTGGTCTCACTGATGTGTCTCTATCGATACAGTGGACTGCCGGTGATGGAGGGAGAGAAGATGGTTGGGTTTATTGCGGAAAAGGATGTGTTCCATCGCCTGTTCCCAACACTCGAAGATATGATGGCCGATGGTCTGGGGGCCGGTGACTACTCTGGCATGATGAGTAAATACAAAGATGTTGTGAACCTGAAGGTGTCAGACCTGATGGCTACAGATGTGATTACCGTATCACCCAATCAACATATTCTTCAGGCGGCAACCACAATGGTGCGTCATAAATTCAGAAGAATCCCCGTGGCGGAAGCGGGCGAGCTGAAAGGTATGCTCAGCCTGGGTGATGTTCATAAAGCGATCTTCCAGGCCAATATTGCCAGCAATAACAGTATTAAGCCCCCTGTGGCTGTCGGTATGTAACACACTCGATAACCGATCCTGTAAGCATAGCGACACAACACTCAGGCTATTGCGTGTTGTGTCGCTACACATTTCTGCTGTGAATTGCTATCGTCCGCTTACACTTCTGTAAGTGGACCAGCGTATGACCCATACACCCTTCGCATCACTCATTCAAAGCATTAAAGACTGCACGACCTGTGAACCGGAACTACCTGCCGGTTGCCGTCCGGTTCTTCAGGCCAATCCGCGTGCTGTTATTCTGGTTGCCGGGCAGGCACCTGGAAGAAGAGTGCATGAGACCGGTGTGCCTTTTAATGATCCAAGTGGTGATCGGCTCAGGAGTTGGATGGGAATAGACCGGGATAGGTTTTATGATGAAACCAAAATGGCCATTATCCCGATGGGCTTTTGCTATCCCGGTACCGGGTCGAGAGGTGACCTGCCTCCCCGTTCTGAGTGTGCATCACAATGGCATGAGAAACTGTTAGCTGCCTTGCCCGCTATTCAGTTGACACTGGTCATCGGTCAGTATGCACAGGCCTATCATCTTGCGGGAGCGCGCAAATCAACCGTTACGGAAACCGTCCGACAGTGGCGTGAGTATTGGCCGCAGCGGCTGCCTTTACCTCACCCCAGTCCACGCAATAATCTCTGGCTAAGAAAAAACCCCTGGTTCGAACAGGAGGTGATCCCGGTTTTGCAGGCGAGGGTAGCGCAGTTACTGAACGTCTAAATAAAACATAATGACCAACAAAGCGCTGCTTGTTACTTTGGGAATCTGTTCGGTAAGTCATCAGTAACTTCAAGATGTCGGTTACAATCGCTCTGCCAGTACACGTTCAACCGTATCCACAATGGCCTGTGTTTGAGGGTCAATCTCAATATTGACCTGATCCTTTTCATTTCTGAATCCCAGGTTAGTGCGCTCCAGTGTTTCAGGAATCAGATTGACACAAAATGTATTGCCAACCACCTCTCCAATAGTCAGGCTGATGCCATCAATACCTATATAGCCCTTGGTAAAAATATAGTGCAGGTAGGCTTCCGGGATTTGAAACCAGATCTGCCGATTATTTTCACTGCGTATGATTTGGGTGATCGTTGCCATGCAGAGGATATGACCAGACATCTGATGTCCACCAATTTCATCACCGAAACGCGCGGCCCGTTCAAAATTGACTCGGTCTCCGATGTTTAAAAGACCCAGGTTGGTGATTCGCAGGGTCTCCTGCATCAGGTCAAACGAGACCTCTTCACCGAAAATGCCGGTAACCGTCAGGCAGCAACCGTTATGGGCAATAGAGGCACCGTTTTGTAGCCCTTCAAGATAGGCTTTTGGCAGTTTAATGGTATGGGTGCGGAACTGAGCTTTTTCCTCGATTCTTACCACTTCGGCGGTGCCCTGGACAATTCCGGTAAACATTTACTAACTCCTGGATACAGGTGAATAAGTGAGCAATAAGAGGCCGGGACTCAGGCCGCATTGGCCTGATTATCACGGAATCCTTCGATAATGTAATCCGCAAGGCACTGCATGGCCGGCGAAGAAGATCTGTCTGTCTTCATCAGGGTGATGGCAGATTCAGGCAGTTGTGGAAAGCCCTCTGCGGCGGTCAAGACGCGCATGGACTCATTTACAATGCTGTTTACCAGCACAGTAACACCGAGACCGCAGCCGACGATCGCCTCAATCCCTGTAATACTGGGGCTGGAGTAGGCGACCCGGTAGGGGCGGTCAATCTTGTCGAGCGCCTTCATTGCCCAGTGGCGGAAGATGCAGCCCGGCTGGAACAGGACCAGGGGCAAAGGCTCTTCCTCATGAATGAAGTGATGCTTTGAGGTCGCCCAGACGGTGGCCTCGCGGCGTAAGATCTCACCCTCCATGCTGCCCGGTACGCTGGTGACGATAGCCAGATCGATATCACCTGCCTTGACCGCCTTGGTCAGAAGCTCACTGTTGTTGCAGATCACCTCTACCTGAACCATGGGGTAGGATTTGGCAAAACGGGCCATGATGCGCGGTATAAAGGCGGCTACATAGTCATCCGGTATGCCGATACGGACGCTGCCTACCATATCCGGCTGTTGCAGTGTTGACACGGCTTCATCGTGTAGGCGCAGGATACGACGGGCATAGTTGAGCAGAATCTCACCATCGGGTGTGAGCACCATACTGCGTCCGACCTTCTCAAACAGCGGGCGCCCCACCATCTCTTCGAGTTTCTTCATCTGCATACTGACAGCAGACTGGGAGCGATGTACCAATTCAGCGGCACGGGTGAAGCCGCCTGAGTCGGCAATCGCTACAAAGGTACGTAGCAGCTCGTTATCAAAGACCGGTGCCATGATTTAACCCATCTGTTTCGTTGATGAATAACATCAAAACTATTCGTTGGATTAATGTTTAGCATGGGGCCAGACTTTCTGCAACCGAAAATGACAGGTAACAGCTGCAGACAGCCAGGAGGCATCATGAAGAGTGAACTATGTGTCAATCGCCCCATTACCACGCTGCCAGGGGAACAAAAACTGAGATTATCACGGGCCTTTTATCTAATTCAGTCCCTGGTCATCCAAGCTATGGAAAAGGTGCATCATTGGCAGATGATTTCCAGGCAGCGTTCTGAACTGAGGGGACTCAGCGATGCGATGCTCAAGGATATCGGTATTAGTCGTGCAGATGCCGAAGGTGAGGCATTCAGACACTTTTGGGATGATAAACGTTTCAATAGAAGATTCTGAGTAAGCCGTATGCGCGGCAACAGGAGAGCGGGATTACCTGGTATCCGGTTTTGCTATCAAGCCTCTAATAAGCAGGTAGGCTAGCGACATCCTATTGCCAGGTGATCCTTTTTTATGGCTAAAGCCCTTCTGGGCAGAAATAAAACAGCATTTTTCTCAATATAAGCTACCCTCTCAGGCAATAGGCTGTCTAAACTTAAAGCTATTAGCATGGCCGGATTGATCAGGCTATTCAGCCTTTTGCAGTACTGTTCAACAGAATGAGGGGTGCGGGTTGTTAACGAGTGCGGTAGTAAAGATTCTGACAATCGAAGATGAGGTCGCGGTCAGGCGTAGCCTGGTAGCGCATTTGGAAGATCTTGAGTACGACTATATTGAAGCGGCAAACGGCCAGGAGGGTATAGCACTTTTCAAAACCGTTAAACCGGATCTGGTGTTGTGCGATCTCAGATTGCCCGGTATGGATGGCTTGGATGTACTCTCTGCGCTTGCGGAGTTATCGCCGGATACCCCTATTATTATCGTTTCGGGTGCCAATCAGGTGGCCGATGCCATACAGGCCCTGAAGCGTGGGGCTTGGGATTACATTACCAAGCCCATAGTTGATTTTCAGGTACTTGATACGGCCATTGAGCGGGCGCTCAATCGGGCTCGCCTGATGAGTGAGAACCGGGCTTATCAGAAGCACCTGGAAACGCTCAACCAGGAGCTCTCCATTGCCCTGGGGCAGTTGCGGGAGGATGAAGAGGCGGCGCGTGCCTTGCAAGCCAGTCTGTTGCCACCTATGAAGGCCCAGTTTGGCGATTACCATTTTCACCGTAGCCTGTTTCCGTCCCTACTCTTGAGTGGCGATTTTGTTGATTACTTTGCCATTGGCGATCATGAGGTGGGTTTTTATATTGCCGATATTTCAGGTCACGGGGCCGCCTCAGCCTTTGTTACCGTGATGCTCAAAACACTTTTTGAAAAACATCTCGATGCCTATCAACGTGATCATGAAACGGTTGTCAGTCAACCGAGTGAAATGCTTGATCATTTGAACCGGGCGCTTTATCTATCACCCATTGAAAAATACCTGACCATCTTTTATGGCGTGCTTGACCTCAAGACGCATACGCTGCGGTTCTGTACGGGTGGGCAGTTTCCCTATCCGATGCTGTTTGATGGTGGAGAGATTAAGACACTGACCAGCCATGATAAACCGGTAGGTCTGTTCGAAGACTCTATCTACACCCAACATGAGATTGATTTTGGCTCGGTTCGGCAGATGTTGATGATATCGGATGGTATTCTGGAATTATTTCCGCGTGATTCTGCACGACGAAGAACAGAGTGGCTGCTGCAAACAGTATCGGATGGCGGTTCGTCTATTGATGAACTTGTTGAGCGTTTTAATATCGAAGGGTTGGAGGAGATACCGGATGATATCGCCTTCCTATCTTTAACGCGTGGTGACGGTGATGAGTAACGGCCAGATATTGCACGGTGAGCAGGACGGCGTGCAGATACTCTACTACAAGGGTGATGTGCGCCATACTTTGTGTGTCGCCCTGGACGCCTATATCACAAAGCTGCTGAATACGACGGGTTTGAAAGGATTCGTCGTGGACCTGACCGAAGCTGAGAGTATCGACAGTACCAACCTCGGTATACTTGCGCGGCTGGCCAGATCCATGCAGCGGGCCAATCTTCCCAAAGTGACGTTGATTTCTAATCAGCCGGATATTAATGAACTGTTGGAAGCGGTAGGTTTTGATCGTGTGTTTCACATTGTGCAAGAGCGCGAGACAGCGTTAAATAAACTTTCTGAAATACCGCTTCATACATCGGGTCATGAAAACAATATCAAGCTTTTACTTGAAGCGCATCGTGCATTGATGGATTTGAACGGAAAAAATCGGGAACAATTCAGCGATGTAGTAAAGGCCTTTGAAAGCGAGTTGAAACAATAGAGTGTCCATTGGCAGATAAAAGGCTTATCAAGGATAAATAACCGGTTGTAAAAACGTTATCAGAATAAGCCGATGGAGAATCCGCCGGCATTGGCTTTTAGCATCTCAATATGCAAATAGGGTCGACGGCGCTCATTGTGCTCACTGCCAGAGGGGCCACCCATCTGATCCATGCGTTGGATCGATCGGCTTGAGCGATGATAGTATTTTCTTACAGTGATGACGCGACCATGTAGCCGGTGTCCATTTAGCTGCTTTAAAACCTCTTCTTCAGGCCTCGCGGTTTCCAGTTCGGCCAGTCCATGACACTCCATCTCTCCAGAGGCGCGATCGGTCATTCTCAGTATTGAAAAGGTCTTCAGGCGGAAGTCTGACCTGGAAGACAATCCGAACCAGCCCTTGCAGCTGATCTGTTTATTGAGAAACTGATTGAGTTCCCTCTGTGTGGTGGTGAGTGGAATACCCTGTATGATTATCCACATCGTCTGTTGTCCCCTGGAAAAATGGTCGCTTAAAATGAGAATTATTCTAGCGAAACGAAGCGGACTTGCTGTGCGACGGATCGCAGATTGGGGCGATTGCTGATCAACCAGCCGGGCAGGTGTTTTGCCTCGAAGGTTTCAATTCTTGTCGCTATGGTGTAGATATGCAGGGCTATGAACAAGTGCACAATTCCTTCAACAGGTAATCACAGGCATGCCATTCTAAATCGCGCTCTTTTGGGGGGTGTGTTGGGCTTTCTGTGGCTGCTGTTTTCCGTTCCGGCGTGCGCTATTGACAATGATCGCACGATTGAAGATGTCCTATCAGAGTACCAGGGAGTGGTTGAGAATCGACTGAAGCCCTATTTTGACTATGTGGACGTGAATTGGCCGCCAGAGAAAGTGACGCTGGTCAGCTTTAAAGATACCCGGTTAATGGAATTATGGTCTTATGCGGCGGGAGAATGGCAGCATATCAAGGATTACAGAATCAAAGGGATGAGCGGTACACGGGGACCCAAGTTGCGGGAAGGGGATCGACAGGTTCCTGAGGGCCTCTATCAAGTGGAACTTTTGAATCCCAACAGTGCCTACCATCTCTCATTAAAGATTGATTATCCGAATGCCTATGATCGTCAGCAGGCGGCAGTGGAT
>JAPHUG010000326.1 GCA_026197195.1 Sedimenticola sp. | reverse complement strand
TTTGCCATATCGGCCAAAGAGTCCGCGATACGGTGACTTGATTCATAAAAGATGAGCGTCATGGTCTCATTTTTCAGCCGGCCAAACTGCTCACAGCGGGCGCTGGAACTCCTTGCAGGAAAGCCTTCGAACAGGAACCTATCCGTGGGTAGGCCCGCGACCGACAAGGCACAGATCGCCGCACTGGCCCCCGGAATCGGCGAGACACGAATGCCCGCCTGCTGACAGGCCCGTACCAGTGGAAAACCGGGATCACTGATTAAGGGTGTGCCCGCATCTGAAATCAATGCCAGCGAACGCCCCTCCTTCAGCTGCTCAATCAAGCGGGTGACCAACTGGACCTCATTGTGTTCATGCAGCGCCATCAACGGGGTTTGAATGCCCAGATAATTGAGCAAGGGACGACTGTGCCGGGTATCCTCCACCGCGATACAATCAACCGAGGACAACACCTCTTTTGCCCGATCTGTGATGTCCGCACGGTTACCTATCGGCATTGCGACGATATATAACACCCCCTTATCCATTGACACGGCACACCCCAAAAAAAGATACTGTCTTGCTTAATCCTGCCTGCCCAAAAGCGACCATGCAACCTAGACATACAAAATACCTGTTATCGCTCCTCATCCTGCTGCTTCTAATCGGCTGTGTTCCGGTGCCTGGCATAAAAGATGGCACCACCACGTCCGATCCACTTAAAGAGCAAGCCATTGCACTTGAAGCAGCAGGAGACTATATCGCTGCTGCACAGCTGTTTGAAGAGCTGGCCAAGCAAACCTTGCCGCCCGGTGACCAGGCGCTGTTATTACGGGCCGCTGAGAACTATTTCCAGGCACAGGAGAATGAGCGGGCCGCGGCACTGCTGACCCGGATCAACACCGCCACCGTACCCAGCCTGGACTTCCAAAAACGCCTACTGGTCGCCGAGCTGGCTATCAGCCGCAGCCGTCCCGATGAAGCGATGAACCTGCTCAACGAGGGCATACCGGCCAACGCGCCTGTCGAACAGCAACAGCGCTTCCACACTATCAAGGCGGAGGGCTTCAGGCTGACCGGCAATCTGCTGGAGAGTGCCCGTGAATTGGGTGAGCTGGACCTGCTCATTGCCGATATGGAACAGCGCCTGCAGAACCAACTGCTGATCATACAGACCCTGTCAGCCCTCACCGATACCGCCCTGGATCTGCTACAACCCAATCCACCCGGTATACAGGGCGGCTGGATGGCATTGGCACGGATCATAAAAGGCCATACCGGTGATACCCAGCAGATCCAGGATCAAATCAAACTCTGGCGTGAAATATTCCCTAGTCACCCCGCGGTTCCAGGCTTGCTGGAGGGCTACTTTGAGAAGCTGGAGACCCAGTACAAGCGCCCCAACCACCTAGCCATACTCCTGCCGAAGTCAGGCCCCTATGCCAATGCGGCACGGGCACTAAGGGACGGCTTTATGGCCGCCTACTATCAGCAGCCCCTTGAAAGCAGACCCCGGCTGGTCTTTTATGACAGCAGTGACAGCAATGAAACCTGGCCACTCTACCGTCAGGCGGTAGAGAGCGGTGCCGATATGGTTATCGGGCCACTCAACAAGGACGGGGTTTCCCAACTGGCCAGAGCCGGCGAACTGGAGATACCCGTACTGGCCCTCAATCAGGTGCCACCTGAGACAACCCCACCCGTGACACTCTATCAATTTGGCCTCTCCCCGGAGGATGAAGCCAGGCAAGTGGCTGAACGGGCCTGGCTGGATGGCCATACCCGGGCCATCGCCTTCACCCCCAGTGGTGACTGGGGTGACCGGGTGCTGAACGCCTTCAGAAACCGCTGGGAGAGGCTGGGCGGAACACTCAGTGAACATCAGCGCTATGATGCCAGGGATAACGACTTTTCAGATAGCATACAAGCCCTGCTCAATCTCGACGAAAGCCGGTCCAGGCGGACTCGCATTCAACGTCTATTGGGGCAAAAGCTGGAGTTTGAACCTCGCCGCAGGGACGATGCAGATTACATTTTTCTGGCAGCCAACCCCTCCAAAGCACGCCTGATCCGGCCACAATTCCAGTTCCACCATGCGGCGGATATACCCGTCTATTCAACCTCCAGTATCTACACGGGCGCCCCAAACCCCGATCAGGATCAGGATCTGGAAGGGATCAAATTCCCGGATATCCCCTGGTTACTAATGAGTGAAGGCGATAGCCCGCTCTCCATGGAAAATCTGGCAAAAAACCTGCCTGGAAGCCAAGGGGTCTATCGCCGTCTCTATGCCATGGGTATCGACAGTTTCAGACTGCTACCGCACTTGGGGCGCCTGCAATCCTCTGCCCGTGAAACGATCGACGGCAAGACCGGTAACCTCTATCTCGACAGCATCCGCCAAGTCCACCGTCAGTTGGTCTGGGCAGAGATGGTCAAAGGCCTTCCACGGGCCATCGGCTATGCACCCCGCATGGCCACACTGGCAGATGAGATGGAAGAGCTTGAGGCCACAAGGGTAACCGTCGCCCCTGTTGAGAGCGCAACTGAAGCTGAGCAAGCACCTTCAGCACCCGAGTCGGATCAGGCACCGGTTAAAGCGGCCGAATAAGCATGAGCCGTTTTTTCCAACCCGGAAAAAAAGGCCACGATGCCGAGTCACAGGCCCAACGCTACCTGGAGCAACGCGGGCTTCGCAGTCTGGAGCGAAACTACCGCTGTAAGCTGGGTGAGATCGACATCATCATGCAACAACAGGACACGCTGGTCTTTGTGGAGGTCAGGTACCGAAAACAGCGTGCGTTCGGCTCTGCTGCCGAGAGTGTCACCACCACAAAACAACGCAAACTGATACGGGCCGCACAGCATTATCTCCAGACCCACCGTCTCTATGACTGCCCCTGCCGATTTGACGTATTGGCTATCCATGGAGAGAAAAGTGAAGAGATCGACTGGATACCCAATGCCTTTCAGCAGGAACTTGTTTAAATGAATCTGATCGAACACATCAATAATACCTACAGCGAGTCTGTCCAGGTACAGATGGATTCCCTGACCGCTATGGCTCAGCCAATTGCCACCTGTGCCGAGCTGATAGTTGGCCGATTGCTGGAAGGAGGCAAGATACTGACGTGTGGCAATGGGGGGTGTGCAGGCAATGCCCAGCACTTCTCATCCATTATGCTGAATCGATTTGAACGTGAAAGACCGGGATTACCGGCCGTTGCACTCACAACCGACTCCTCGACACTGACAGGCATCGCAAACGACTATGACTTTGATGAGGTCTTCGCAAAACAGGTCAGAACCCTCGGTCATCCGGGGGATCTGCTGCTGGCCATCACCACCAGCGGTAACTCAGAAAATATCAATGCCGCCATCGAGGCAGCCCATGAACGTAAAATGCTGGTGATTGCACTGAATGGGCGCGATGGCGGGCGGCTATCCAGCCTGCTGCTGGAAGGCGATGAAGAGATCTGTATTCCAAGTGACTCAACCGCCCGAATTCTTGAAGCCCATCTCCTCATCATTCACTGCCTGTGTGATTTAATAGACAAACAACTCCTTGGACACTAAAGGGATTAACGGAGAAACCCATGCGTAAAACATTACCACTCATCCTGCTTGCCTCATTGAGTATCAGCCTGCTACAAGGCTGTGCCACCGCCGTCGTCGGTGGTGCCGCAACCGGCGCATCCGTCATTCATGATCGCCGGTCAGCCGGAACCATACTGGATGACAAGACCATCACCATTAAAATCATGAATGAACTGCTGAACCAGCCCGAACTGCGGGAACACAGCAGCATGAGCGCCAGCAGTTTCAATCATCTGGTATTGCTGACCGGCCAGGCCGAAAGTGAAGGCTATCGCGCCCAATTCGAACAGATTGCCGCTCGAACCCCCATGGTCAAACGTACCGTCAATGAGGTACAGGTCGGGCCAAACGCCACCCTGACTGAGCAGAGCAAAGACAGCTGGATAACGTCCAAAGCGAAGGTTGAGCTGTTCAGTATCAAGCTACCCGGGTTTGACCCCACTCGAGTTAAAGTGATTACAGAGAAAGGGGTTGTGTACCTGATGGGCATGGTGACCCCGGAAGAGTCAACAGCCGTGGTGGAGAAGGTTCGCTATCTGGATGGTGTAAAAAAGGTGGTAAAGGTCTTTGAATACCTCTGATCCTGAGACAAACAGCCCCATCACTGAGGCTATCAGGCATGCATTGGTAGCGATTGTCGGCGAACCCGCCGTGCTAACCAAACCGGCGGACTGCTGGCCCTATGGTTATGACAACAGCCGACGGCATGCCCTACCCCATGCCGTGGTCTTTGCCACCACCCATGACCAAGTCCAGCAGGTTGTACAG
>JAPHUG010000203.1 GCA_026197195.1 Sedimenticola sp. | reverse complement strand
TCGGTTAAAGGTCGTTCAACCACCATTCTTATTTCAAGTTTTGTGTAATCCTGTTGCACACACTGTATTTGTTTTATTGGTGCTACCGCTGCACACTTACTGGGCCCAAAAAGTGGCCAAAACCTTTCTCCATTTGGAAGTACGAGCATATTTCGTACACGCCCTGCAATACGTTTGATTATGGGAAGCCCTCTACCACATGAGCAGGACTCTCCAAGCTCTGCATAGTCTCCAATATCATAACGGAGTAAGGGGGATGCATAATTATGTAACGTCGAAATTATTACTCTACCAATCTGGCCAGGCTTACAGGGATTACCTGCCTCATCTACAATTTCTATAAGGGCATTTTCAGATTGGACATGGTAATGCTCATGCTCAGGACACTGTAGAGCAAGGTATCCTGTTTCACGAGCGCTATACATATCAATTACTTGAGCATTCCACACATCACGACAAGTAGTACGAAGTTCAGATCCAAATGCTTCACTCAGTGTCCTTACCTGTTTTAAGCTAGGTAGGCTTTCACCCAATTCTTGGAAATATTGAGCTAAAGCCAACGCATTAGTTGCATAGGTTAATAGATAATGAGGCTTCTCGCGCTTTAACCATTCATACTGTTCTCTAAGATTGCACCGTAAATTAAGAATTGAGGCAGACCCTGTCTTAAAAGCAACATCTGTTGAATGCCCCCAACCTTTACGATGCAAACCGTTAGGCGCAAGTGCCTCATTGGCATTATCGATCCAGCGTATGATCCCAAGCTTTTTTGTAAAGTCACGCTGATGCCAGAGGTGCTCTCTTAGTGTAAATACATTCCAGAAGAAATTAACAATGCCGGTAGAATGTATAACTATGGGTTTTCCTGTTGAACCCGAAGTTTGAATACTTCGTGTTGGGCCATGCTCAACTGGAACAGCTTTACTGACAAAATGCTCACCTGCCTCCTGTATTTCCGAACGTGTGATGATGGGTAGTGCCTGCCACTCATCTATTGAGATGATCTGATGGCCTTTTTTTAGGCCCGCTTTCCTGTACTTCTGTGTATATAAATCAATAGTTTTATAAGCGTGGTTATAGAGTAATGATAATTGGGAAAGTTGGTTTCTAAGAATTTGGTCAGGCTCATCCCATTGTGAGTGTTCTAATTGAAACTGCATGGCTAACATTGCATTTGCCTCTGCACTCGGCAATGCAGGCCACCGATAGCCTGGTACAGATGATGTAATCAAATTCATAGGGTTAGTTCAGTTATTATTGATGCTCAATTAAAGCTGATTGACTCTTAAACGACAACTTAATCTATCGACCATGAATAAAAAAAGGAGGCCATATAATGACCTCCTCTTTTATTACACCGATTAGACCTTTATGTTATTTAGGCAGAGTATCCACCTTGACACCTTGGAATGTGTCAACATACCGCGCATTGGTATAACCAGAAGACTGTTCAATTCTGACATCTTCTTTCAGTAACCTTATATTGTCATTACGGCTTCCAGTACCACTCTTGGTAATATCAATAAGGCCTCCAACACCCGCCGCATTACTTCCAAAGAAAGTACCATTCATTGAACCAGAAATATTGGTGCTATCGTCAGCTGAAATAGAATTCGAGGCTATATTAGCTCCACTGATTGTACCAGATGCATAGAAGCCCACTTGGCCTCTTATGTAGGCAGCACCAAAAGAATCCGTGCCAGAATAGGTACTCCCATCACTACCACCATTTACGGCTGCAGACCATGTGGCATTACCAAAATTCACATCCATGCTAAGGTTATTACTATAGGACCCCGTACGTCCTGCGTAGCTGGCTTGAATATTTCCAGCATTCAGTGCATTCAAATCAGCTTGTGAGGTGGCTATACCCCCTACAAAAGAACCCTCACCACCATCATAGGTATAGTCTTCGGAATAGCAGCCGTCACAATCACCGGGTGAACTATTGTATGTATTATCATTATCGCTCCAGTATCCATACAGCATCTGTTCATCTGTTGCATCTGGTATATAGTAATTCACATATGAATTT
>JAPHUG010000416.1 GCA_026197195.1 Sedimenticola sp. | reverse complement strand
TGAAAAAAATAAAGTGCCAGCTGGCTATTGACCAGTTTGGATCAACACCCAAAGCAGAAACCATCCTCAAACATCTTCCCGTCGATTTTGTTAAGTTTGATTTTGATCTGATGGAAGATCTTGCTACCAAGCAAGAGCGACAGGATCACCTCAACGAACTCAATGCCCTGGCAAAGAGCCACAATGTAAAAACAATTGCCATGGGGGTTGAGGATGCCAACAGCCTCGCCATATTATGGACTGTGGGCGTTAACTATATTCAAGGATACTTTCTGCAGGAACCCTCAGAGAATATCTCTTATGAATTCAGCTCTGCCTAATGAACCAGAAGAGTGACTATTCACTGAAGCAGTGCAAAAACTGCAACCACGAGATAGAAGATCCAGAGGCACTTTTCTGTGCTCAATGCGGTCAATCACTCTGCCGGGAAGGGCACTGTTGTGCCTGTGGAAAAAGCCTGCAACCCAATGCAAACTTTTGTGATCGATGCGGCGCCGCCTGCACCCCGCCACCCAAAAAGATACCAAAAACCCTCTATGCGGTTACAACAACACCGCCTAACACAACGCCATCACTGCTGACGCCTGAAGAGAGTCAGATCAAAGAGATTATTGAAGAGCAGGTGAAATTACGCGTTACCGAGGCCCAGATAGAACGTAGCCTTGAGCGCAGCATACAAAAAGAGAAAGCCAACCAGGCAAAGCTTCTAAAATATGGCTTAAAAGAGAGTGACTGGACCGGTATTGCCGGCGGGCATTTCGTGATGGGTTCACCCACTAGCGAATTGGGACGATTCGATAATGAACAACAGCATGACGTTGAAATCGAACGCTTTGAGATACTCAAAACCCCCGTCACCTTTGAAATGTACGATATCTTTTGTGACGAAACGCGCCGCACCCGGCCACCTGATGACACCTGGGGTCGAGATAATCGCCCCGTCATCAATGTGACTTACTGGGATACCCAGGAGTATTGCCACTGGCTCTCCAAACGCACCCGAACCCGGATACGCTTGCCGACCGAAGCCGAATGGGAATATGCCTGTCGGGCAGGCACCACGACCCCATTCTGGACGGGCGAACAGATTACCACTGATCAGGCCAATTTTGATGGCCAATATACCTACGCAGACAGTGCAAAAGGCCTTTCGCGGAAGATGACCACGCCTGTCGACCTGTTTCCTCCCAACCCCTGGGGCCTACATGATATGCATGGCAATGTCTGGGAGTGGTGCAACTCACTATTTGATGAAAACTACAGCGGACTGGAACTTGAAAATTCCGGCACCAACATCGAAGACTTGAGGGAGCGCGTGGTCCGAGGTGGGTCATGGCACAATGTGCCGGGGGGCATTCGATCAGCCATCCGAAACAAGCTACTGCCGCACTATCACTATCTGCGTGTTGGCTTTCGCCTCGTTCGCGATATCGACTAGCAGAACAAAAAAAGCCCGCAGCCTTATAACTGCGGGCTTTTCCAACGTGGTAACAATATCAGATAGCCAGATACTGTTGTCTCAGCTCCTCATTATCCAGCACTTCCTGAGCCAGCCCATCAAACACCACCTGCCCCATATCCAGGATAATAGCCCGATCTGCCAAACGGAGTGCGGCTACCGCATTCTGTTCCACAATAATGGTCGTAATACCCAGCTTTTTAATGCCATCGACAATCCGCTCAATCTCATGAACGATTACGGGCGCCAACCCTTCGTAGGGTTCATCCAGCAGTAGCAACTTAATATCACGCGCCAGTGCACGGGCAACGGCCAACATCTGCTGCTCGCCACCTGATAGGGTGGTAGCTTCCTGATCCCGACGTTCTGCAAGGCGGGGGAAATGCTCATAAATGCGTTCGATAGTCCAGCCAACCGGCGGTGCAATCTGTGCCAATATCAGGTTCTCTTCCACCGTCATACCCGCAATGATGCGACGGTCTTCAGGGACCAGACCCACACCATTTTGTGCGGCTTCATGGGATTTCATGCTGTGCAGCGGTTTATGATCCAGCCAGATTTCGCCATGAGTTACCTGAGGACTGTCAACCCGCGCAATTGAGCGTAGTGTTGACGTTTTGCCGGCACCATTACGACCAAGAAGAGCCAAGACCTCACCTTCGCGAATATCAAAGCTGACACCCTGAACGATATAGCTTTCACCGTAGTATGAGTGAATATCCCAGCAGGAGAAAAAAGCCGGATCCGACCCTGTCTTATTAACCGGGCTGACGCGGTTGGTTGTTGAAAACTTACTCATAGCTCAGCCCCTCCCAGATAGGCTTCCTGGACTTTCGGATTACCCCGGATCTCATCCGGTGTGCCACTGGCGATAATTCGACCCTGCGCCAATACACTGATCTTGTCAGCCAGACTGAATACCACATGCATATCGTGCTCAATGATAATCTTTGTCATGCCACGCTCTTTGATCCGTTTTAGAAGATCAATGGTGCGATTGGTATCATGGCGCGCCATACCGGCGGTGGGTTCATCCAATAACAGAAGACGAGGATGCTGCACCAAACCCATGGCCAATTCCAGACGACGCTTATCACCACGCGACATACTGCCGGCATGTTTATTGATATGTTCACCCAACCCCATATCCTTCAGAATATGAACCGCATCCGCCTCCAATGCAGATTCAGAGGCAAGGTTTCTGAATGCATTGAATTTAAAAACGCCATCCCGCTTTGCCAGGGCAGGAATCAGTACATTCTGCAGCACAGACAGGTCAGGGAAGATCTCTGGCGTCTGGAATACGCGAACCATACCCGCATGATTAATCTCATGGGGCTGCATACCAATCATGTTCTTACCTTCGAACTCAACCGTCCCACTGTCCGGTATCAGACGACCAATACAGCAGTTCAACAGTGTGGATTTACCAGCCCCATTCGGTCCGATAATCGCGTGGGTTTTACCTTCTTCGATGTCGAGATTGATATCACCCAAGGCATGTAGACCACCAAAGGTTTTATCGACATTTTTGATGCTTAATACAATACTCATCAAATCACTCCTTCTCTGCCGACAGGGCACTCTCATCAGTCTCAGACTTGTTGAAGAGTTTGCGTGTATAAGCGGAAGCGCGGCGAATACCTTCAACCACGCCACCCGGCAGGAAGATCACCACAATCATGAACAGCAGTCCCAGCGTCAAGTGCCACCCTTCACCGACAAATTCACCGGCAATCACTACCACAATATTCTCCAGCCAATCTGGCAGGAACGCGAAGATCTCATGCAGTGTCTGAT
>JAPHUG010000370.1 GCA_026197195.1 Sedimenticola sp. | reverse complement strand
TTGATGCCCAGAGAGCGTATCTCTTTAACCAGTACGTTGAAGGATTCCGGCATACCGGCCTCCATCTGGTGGTTTCCGTCCACGATGTTTTTATACATCCGCGTACGCCCGGTCACATCATCCGACTTAACCGTGAGCATCTCCTGTAGGGTGTAGGCTGCGCCATACGCCTCCAGCGCCCAGACCTCCATCTCACCGAATCGCTGGCCACCAAACTGCGCCTTACCACCCAACGGCTGCTGGGTTACCAGACTGTAAGGGCCCGTGGAGCGGGCATGCATCTTGTCATCAACCAAGTGGTTGAGCTTGAGCACATACATGTAGCCAACCGTAACCTGACGATCAAACGCTTCACCAGTCCGACCATCAAACAGCGTGGTCTGCCCACTCTCGGGAAGATCAGCCAACTTGAGCAGCTGCCGGATCTCTTCTTCGGAAGCACCATCAAACACTGGCGTCGCCATCGGCACACCACCCTTAAGGTTGGCAGCCAGCTCAAGTATCTCGTCATCACTGAAGCTATCCAGATCTTCAGACTTACCACTTGTGTTGTAGACCTTCTCAAGATATTTCCGCAATTCGGCAACCTTGTTCTTTGCCTCAAGCATCTTGCCAATCTTTTCGCCAACACCCTTTGCCGCCCAGCCAAGATGAGTCTCAAGAATCTGACCCACATTCATACGGGAGGGAACACCCAATGGATTCAGGACGATATCAACCGGTTGTCCATGCTCATCAAACGGCATGTCTTCCACTGGCTGAATCATGGAGATAACACCTTTGTTACCATGGCGACCAGCCATTTTGTCACCCGGCTGGATGCGACGCTTAACGGCCACATAGACCTTAACCATCTTCAGAACGCCTGGGGCAAGATCATCACTGGTTGTCAGCTTGCGCTTCTTCTCTTCAAACTTCTCTTTGAACTCTTCACGCTGCGCTCTGACCTGCTCTGCAATGGCCTCTAACTGTGCAGCGGCCTCTTCATTGTGCAGGCGGATCTCCAACCAACGATCCTGATCAAGTTCAGCAAGATAGGCCTTGGTAACTTTTGCACCTGACTTCAACTGATTAGGCCCACCATCGGCCACCTTGCCCAGCAACATCTTTTCGACACGCTGGAAGGTATCCTCTTCCATGATGCGCAACTGGTCATTCAGATCCTTCTTGACCCGATCCAGCTCCGCGTTCTCGATCTGCAATGCGCGAGCATCCTTATCCACGCCATCCCGTGTGAACACCTGAACATCAATCACGGTGCCTACCCGACCCGATGAAACTCGCAAAGAGGTATCTTTCACATCCGCGGCTTTTTCACCAAAGATGGCACGCAGCAGTTTCTCTTCCGGTGTCAGCTGGGTTTCACCCTTTGGCGTTACTTTGCCGACCAGGATGTCGCCCTCTTTTACTTCAGCACCCACGTAGACAATGCCTGACTCATCAAGCTTGGCCAGGGCCGCCTCACCCACATTTGGAATATCACCGGTAATCTCCTCGGAACCCAACTTGGTATCCCGAGCCATACAGGTAAGCTCTTCAATATGAATGGTAGTAAAACGATCTTCCTGCACCACTCGCTCGGAAACCAGGATGGAATCCTCGAAGTTATAGCCATTCCAGGGCATGAAGGCGACACGCATGTTCTGGCCAAGCGCCAACTCACCCAGATCCGTAGAAGGACCATCGGCCATAACATCGCCGCGACTAATGCTATCGCCCGGCTTCACCAGCGGGCGCTGATTGATACAGGTGTTCTGGTTTGAGCGGGTGTATTTGGTGAGGTTGTAAATATCCACACCGGGCTCGCCAGCCACCGTCTCTTCATCATTAACACGGACCACGATACGCGCCGCATCAACCTCTTCTACTGATCCACCACGCTTAGCCACAACCGTTACACCAGAATCTGTGGCAACAGCGCGTTCCATACCTGTACCAACCAGCGGTTTATCAGCGCGCAATGTTGGGACAGCCTGACGCTGCATGTTAGATCCCATCAGCGCGCGGTTAGCATCGTCATGCTCCAGGAACGGAATCATGGAGGCCGCCACCGAAACGATCTGCTTAGGTGAGACATCCATATATTGGATCTGATCCGGACTGGTCAGCATCGTCTCATTCTGAAAACGACATGGAATCAGCTCTTCAAAGAGCATACCTTTCTCGTCTACCGCCGCACTGGCCTGCGCGATAACGAACCGGCCCTCCTCAATGGCGGACAGATAATCAATCTCATCCGTAACCAGGCCATCTTTAACAACACGGTAAGGGGTTTCCAGGAATCCGTAATCATTGGTTCGTGCGTATACCGCCAACGAGTTGATCAGACCAATGTTGGGTCCCTCTGGGGTCTCAATGGGACAAACACGACCGTAGTGAGTCGGGTGCACATCGCGCACCTCAAATCCTGCACGCTCACGCGCCAGACCACCCGGGCCCAGAGCAGAAACACGGCGTTTATGTGTTACTTCAGAGAGCGGGTTGTTTTGATCCATGAACTGGGACAGCTGACTGGAACCAAAAAACTCCTTGATAGCGGCAGAAACGGGCTTGGCGTTGATCATCTCCTGCGGCATCAGGCCCTCAGACTCAGCCAGAGTCAGACGCTCTCTAACTGCACGCTCAACCCGCACCAGGCCGACACGGAACTGATTCTCAGCCATCTCACCAACAGAACGGATACGACGATTGCCCAGATGATCAATATCATCCACGATGCCGTGACCGTTGCGGATATTGATGAGCTCTCTCAGTACCTCGATGATGTCATCATTTGAAAGAACACCTTCGCCGGTGACCTCATCGCGCCCGAGACGTTTGTTGAACTTCATCCGCCCAACAGCCGAGAGGTCATACCGCTCCGAGCTGAAGAAAAGACTGTTGAACAGCTTTTCAGCTGCTTCTTTAGTAGGTGGCTCACCTGGACGCATCATGCGATAGATCTCTACCTGCGCCTCAAGCGCGTTGGCAGTCGAGTCGATACGCAGTGTCGTAGAGAGGTACGGCCCCTGATCCAGATCATTGGTGAACAGGGTCTCAATCTTTTTTGTGCCGTTTTCAATGAGCGTTTCCAGCAACTCATCATTGAGCTCATCGTTAGCAGACGCCAGTAGTTCGCCCGTCTCTTCGTCAACGATGTCATGCGCGAGCGTCTTTCCATGAAGAAAATCGAACGGAACTTCGAGACTCTTGGCACCGGCCTTTTCCAGTTCGCGGATATGACGTGCGGTCACCCGGCGACCAGACTCTACGATGACATCCTTTCCAACCTTAATGTCAAAGGTAGCGGTCTCACCACGAAGGCGCTCAGGAACCAATGTCAATTTGGCGGATTTTTTGCTCAGTGCGACCTTGTCCGTTTCAAAGAACATCGCGAGCATCTCTTCAGTGCCGAAACCAAGCGCACGCAGCAGCACGGTAGCCGGCAATTTACGACGACGATCTATTCGAACAAATACGTTATCTTTTGGATCAAACTCGAAGTCCAACCAAGAACCACGATAGGGGATCACGCGGGCAGAGAACAACAGTTTGCCTGAGCTGTGGGTTTTACCTTTGTCGTGATCGAAAAAGACACCCGGTGAACGGTGCAACTGGGAGACGATTACCCGCTCGGTGCCATTGATGACAAAGGTACCATTGTCCGTCATTAAGGGCATTTCACCCATATAGACTTCTTGCTCACGGATATCTTTGACGACCTTTGATTTTGCAGGCGCCTCTTTATCGTAAATAACCAAGCGCACCAAAACACGCAGCGGCGCTGCATAGGTTGCCCCACGCAACTGACACTCGCGAACATCAAAAACAGGGGTACCGAGGCGGTAACTTACATATTCCAGTACTGCATTTCCTGAATAGCTCTCTATTGGAAATACAGACTTAAACGCCGCATGCAAACCGAGATCATCTCGATCAGCAATAGCGACACCCTCTTGCAGAAACTTACGGTATGAATCAATCTGTGTCGCTAGAAGAAAAGGTACGTCTAGGATACTCGGACGTTTGCCGAAATCCTTACGAAT
>JAPHUG010000467.1 GCA_026197195.1 Sedimenticola sp. | reverse complement strand
CGCTAAAGCGCAGCAGATTGGCCTGACCATTGTCGGCCCCGAGGCCCCTCTGGTACTGGGTGTGGTAGATGCCTTCAAGGCCGCCGGCCTGAACTGTTTCGGCCCCTCTCAGGGCGCCGCACAACTGGAAGGCTCCAAGGCCTTCACCAAGGACTTTCTGGCCCGGCACCAGATCCCTACAGCCGCCTACGGCAACTTCACTGATTGCGACGAGGCGCTGGCCTATCTGCATAAAGTAGGGGTCCCCATCGTGATCAAGGCCGATGGCCTCGCTGCAGGCAAAGGCGTGATCATTGCCACTGAAATATCCGACGCTGAAGCCACCGTGCGCGACATGCTATCCGGCAACAGCTTTGGTGAAGCCGGGCATCGTGTGGTGATCGAAGAGTTCCTGACCGGTGAGGAGGCCAGCTTCATTGTCATGGTGGATGGCGAGCATATCCTGCCGATGGCCAGCTCCCAGGATCACAAGGCGCGTGATAACGGCGACAAAGGCCCCAACACCGGCGGCATGGGCGCCTATTCCCCGGCCCCTGTAGTAACACCCGCCATGCATGACCGAATCATGAACGAGATTATCATTCCCACCGTCGAGGGCATGGCTGCTGAGGGCCTCCCCTACACCGGTTTCCTCTACGCCGGCGTCATGATTAATGCTGAAGGGGTGCCCAAGGTACTGGAGTACAACTGCCGCTTTGGTGACCCGGAGACACAACCCATCATGCTGCGCATGAAATCAGACCTTGTGGCCCACTGCCTGGCAGCACTGGAAGGCAAACTCGACCAGGAACAGACTGAATGGGATCCCCGCGCTTCGTTGGGCGTAGTGCTGGCTGCAGGTGGTTACCCTGAGTCTTACGTCAAGGGCGATATCATCAGCGGTCTTCCCACCACTGAAGTGGAAGGCGAAAAAGTGTTTCATGCGGGAACCGCAGCTCAGTCAGGTGAGGTGGTGACAGCCGGTGGTCGCGTACTCTGCGCTACGGCACTGGGCAACAGTGTCGAAGAGGCCCAGCAACGCGCCTATGCACTGACCAAACAGATCAGCTGGAAAGGGGCGTTTTACCGCACCGATATCGGTTACCGTGCAGTAGCCCGAGAAAAGGCCCGCTAAAACACACTCAGAGAAGCCCTCCAAACGGAGGGCTTCAACACTTACAAAGCAGGCAGCACACGCTGCTTGATAAATGCGCCCAGACCCGCCATCTCAGGATAGTGACGGGCCACCTCTACAATGTAATTCAGCGTCCTGGGAATGTCGCCCAGATAGCCCGGTTTGCCATCACGGTGATTCAAGCGCGCAAAGATACCGCTGGCCTTAAGGTGGCGCTGCACCCCCATCAGGTCAAACCAGCGTAAAAACAGACCTTCGTCCCCGGACTTGAGAATGCCGGACTGAACAGCCAGCTGAAAATACCCCATCACCCAATCCTTCACCCGCGCCTCAGGCCAATCGATATAGCAATCCTTCAGTAGCGAAACCAGATCGTAGGTCACCGGTCCCAGCACCGCATCCTGAAAATCGATAATACCTGGCGTGGGTGATGAACAGACCAGCAAATTGCGACTATGGAAATCACGATGCACACAGACCTGCGGCTGCTCAAGCGCCGAGGCACTGAGAGATTCGAAGCTTGCCTTCAACATGGCCTGTTCCGCCTCATCCAGATCCAGGCCCAGATGGTGGTTAACCAGCCAGTCACTAAACAGCATCATCTCACGATGCAGCATCTCGGCATCATATTCAGGTAATCCCTGACGGGGGCCAATGGACTGGATCACAGCCAGGGCGGCCAGGGCGTCACCATAGAGACGATCCGCCGTGTCACCTGCCAGCACATCCAGATAGTGAGTAGACCCGAGATCCTCCAGCAACAGGAACCCCTGATCCAGATCCTGGGCAAAGAGCGCAGGCACATGCAATCCCAGCGCCCCAAACTGCTCCAGCAATGCCACAAACGGCCGGCAATCCTCCTTATCGGGTGGTGCATCCATGGCAATGCGCGCACTCTCTCCCGCCGCGGTCACCCGAAAATAGCGCCTGAAGCTCGCATCATCGGAGGCCTTCTCAATTTTAACCGCTTCCATCCCCAGTGCATTTGTCAGCCACTCACGCAGTAACTCAACTCTTTTTGGCATTACCCCATCCATTCCACAACCCGCGTCAGAGTTAAAACAATCCCATGACACTCTGATTAAAGCGGTCGCAGCCATTGAAGAAAAGGCGATTCTATGCGATTTTATGCGGTTGTTGCCACGGCTTCTCGATATGGGATGACAGGGCATGCCGCCAGGGGAGCGGCACAGGGTGTGACTGCAATATCAAAGTTACACCGATTGGACAAAAACAGAACAATCAATTTAGAGACTCGCCGTGCCTGGAAAAAGAAGGATTCTGCCTCTTGCCATCAGTGGATTACT
>JAPHUG010000510.1 GCA_026197195.1 Sedimenticola sp. | reverse complement strand
CATTGGGTTTTCCGTCAATCTATAGTACAAAGCTAAAATAATTCGCTAACATTATGATGATACAGGATTCTGGACTGTCAATCTGGCCAGATTTCCTGGATACCCGGATTAAAACAGTCAACGCAAAGGGATCGCCATGTTTACGTCTAGCAACAAGCTCGCCTGCCTGGTTTTCGGCCTGCTCATCTCCTGGGGAGCACTGGCAGCCGACACCGTCGCCGTTAACCCGAACCACCCGGATCGATACGTAGTGGTCAAGGGAGACACACTCTGGGACATTTCCGGGCGATTCCTCAGGGACCCCTGGCGCTGGCCCGACGTTTGGCACGTTAACCCGCAAATTGCCAACCCTCACCTGATCTATCCGGGTGATATTATCACAATGACCTATGTTAACGGCCAGCCTCGACTGGGTTTGCAGAGGGGATCACTGGTCAAACTCTCACCGCAGGTCCGATCAACCCTGCTTGACGGGGCCATACCCGCCATTCCCATCGACGCCATCCACCAGTTCCTTACCCGGCCCTATGTCCTGGACAAGGATGACATGGAGAGCGCGCCCTATGTGGTGGCCTTTGCAGATGAGCACATCATCGGCAGTAACGACATTAAGGCCTATGTCAGGTCCATTGAAACTACTGACAACAAAAAGTTTGATGTAGTTCGTCCCGGCGATGCCTACAAGGACGCCGAAACCGGTGAAGTACTGGGCTATGAGGCTCTCTTCATCAGTAGCAGTGAGCTGCTGAAAACCGGCGACCCCGCCACCCTGATGCTCTCCGATATGGAGCTGGAAATCATCAAGGGTGACCGGCTACTCCCGGTATCGGAAGATACACCCCTGAACGCCTTCTACCCCGCCGCCCCCAGCCAGGAAGTGACGGGCAGCATCATCTCCGTACTTAATGGTGTTACGCAAATTGGCCAATACAATGTTGTGGTCCTGGACCGTGGCGCCCGTGACGGACTGGAGCCCGGCAGTGTCCTGGCCATTGACCATCGCGGCGAATCGATTCGGGATATCGTATCCAAAGACCCGACCGATACCGTCACCCTGCCTGACGAAGAGGCCGGCCTTCTGATGGTCTTCCGTACCTTTGAGAAGGTCAGCTTTGCGCTGGTCATGGAAGCGACCCGCGCCATCAATGTACTTGACCGGGTTCGCAACCCATAAATCAATACCGGAGGGCGCTTGAGCGCGGCAGATGCAAAATCAGGAATCGAGTGAAAATACCACTCAGCAGATCACGGATGAGAACTGCCGAAACAGCACCAGCCCACTTCGGTTTTGGCTGGCCCTAAACCGCACACCTGGACTCGGCAGTCGGCGGATTAACCGACTGCTGGGCCTTGTGGGTGGTAACCCCGAGTTACTTTTTACCCATCAACACCCGGCCCATAAAGGCCTGAAACAGGAGAGTGTCGACTTCCTGCGAAATCCCTCGTGGGCCTCCGTGGAAGCCGACCTGCGCTGGCTGGAGGGAGAGCAGCGCCATTTGATCACGCGACAGGATGCGCGCTACCCCAGCCTGCTGGCGGAGAGTGAAGACGCCCCGCCACTGCTCTTTATACAGGGTGACCCCGCGGTGCTTAACAACCCGCAAATCGCGATCGTTGGATCAAGAAACCCGTCCGCCAGCGGGCGTGAAACCGCTGCTGAGTTCGCCCGTTTTTTGGCCGGGGCCGGACTCACAATTACCAGTGGACTGGCGGCTGGCATCGATGGCGCGGCACATCAGGGGGCGCTAAAGACACAAACACCGACCATTGCCGTTACCGGTACCGGGCTTGATCGGGTCTACCCGGCCCGGCATCGCGAACTGGCCCATCAGATCGCAAACCAGGGCGCCCTGATATCCGAACTGCCTCCAGGCACGCCACCCATTCCATCCAATTTCCCCCGGCGTAACCGCATCATTAGCGGAATGAGCCTCGGCACACTGGTAGTCGAGGCGGCGCAAAAGAGCGGTTCGCTGATTACGGCCAGACTCGCTACTGAACAGGGCCGCGAGGTCTTTGCCATTCCAGGCTCAATCCATAACCCACTGGCCAGGGGATGCCATGCACTCATCCGACAGGGTGCCAAACTGGTGGAGACCGCCGGTGATATCCTGGAGGAGCTCGCCCCCTTATTGGCAACCGAGCTGCAGCAGGCACAGTCACCTCAAACCGAAGCGGCTGGCTCACCCCGGCAATGGGATAGCGACTATGAACAACTGATGAGTGCACTGGACTACGACCCAACACCCATCGACCAGCTCATTCAGCGCAGCGGATTGACCGCAGACGCGGTTTCCTCCATGCTTCTCCTACTTGAGCTTGAAGGTTTTGTCTCAGCTGCGCCAGGCGGACGCTTCAGTCGAACCGGAAAGATAGGCACCGAACAACACTAATTTACAGATTATGTCGGCTTTTACCGACACTTATTGGCTTAGCCAATAAAGGACGCAGCATGAACGAAAACGTTGTAGACATCCTCATATACCTTTATGAGAACTACATGGACAACGATCAGGATCCGATTTCCGATCAAGGCCAGATCCATGATGAACTGATCCAGGCTGGTTTTCCTGAACAGGAGGTCAACAAGGCCTTTCAGTGGATGGATGAACTGGCCCTGCGCCAAACCCCTGAGGATCACTTCCCCCACCAACCTCAGGTATCCACCCGCATCTATACGGATGAGGAGCAACGCCGGATTGATACGGACTCCAGAGGACTGCTACTGTTTCTGGAGCAGAACAATATCCTTAATCCCGCTGGCCGCGAATTGGTGATTGATCGCGCAATTGCACTGGGCACGCACACTATTGGCGTTGATGAACTCAAATGGGTGGTATTGATGGTGCTGATCAATCAGCCTGGACAGGAGATGGCTTTTGCACAGATGGAAGAGTTAGTGTACAACGACATTCCTGCCTATCTGCACTGATTGCCCGTTACGAGCCAGCAGCGCACATACACACCGAATTGAAAGACGATTAAACCGTAGCGGACAGATCATGGTCTGTCCGTTCTGATAAATTTAGCTAACAACTTACTGAACGAATGCGATGAAGCTGGTTATTGTAGAATCACCTGCCAAGTGTAAGACCATCAAAAAGTACTTGGGCTCCGAATACGAAGTCCTGGCATCTTATGGCCATGTGAGAGACCTGGTCCCTAAAGAGGGCGCGGTAGATCCTGCCCATGATTTTGCCATGAAGTACCAGGTCATTGAACGTAACGACCGGCACGTGCAAGCCATCGCCAAGGCACTGAAAAAGTCGGACACCCTGATACTAGCTACTGACCCGGATCGCGAGGGTGAGGCCATTTCATGGCATCTCTACGAGCTGCTTAATAACCGCAAACTACTGAAAAACAAGACGGTTGAACGGGTCGTGTTCAACGAGATCACCAAGAAGGCCCTGCAGGAAGCAGTAGAGAAACCGCGTGACCTCTCCATGGACCTGGTGAATGCCCAGCAAGCCCGGCGTGCGCTGGACTATCTGGTGGGCTTCAACCTGTCGCCCCTGCTCTGGAAAAAGATTCGGCGCGGCCTCTCAGCCGGCCGGGTTCAAAGCCCCGCCCTGCGGATGATTGTCGAGCGGGAGGAGGAGATCGAGGCCTTTGTCGCCCGGGAATACTGGACCATCGAAGCTGACCTGCTGAAAGAGGATCAGCCCTTCAGTGCCAAGCTCACCCACTACAAGGGCGACAAGCTTGACCAGTTTGATATTAACAACGGGGATTCAGCCACCGAAGCCGAACAGTTGCTGCTGAAAGCGGCCCAGGGTGTGCTGACCGTTGAGAAAGTCCAGAAGAAACAGCGCAAGCGTAATCCTGCGGCCCCCTTCACTACCTCCACCCTGCAGCAGGAGGCCTCACGCAAGCTGGGTTTCACAGCGCAACGCACCATGAGGACCGCCCAGCAACTCTATGAGGGTATCGATACCGGCAGTGGCGCAACCGGCCTGATTACCTATATGCGTACCGACTCCGTCAATTTGTCGGAAGACGCCGTCAATGAGCTGCGCGAGTTCATCAGTCAGCAGTATGGTGCCGACCAACTCCCCAAGCAGCCGCGGCAGTTTAAGACCAAGTCAAAGAACGCCCAGGAGGCGCACGAAGCGATTCGTACCACCTCGATCCTGCGCCTGCCCAATGAACTAAAAGAGCACCTGACCAAAGATCAGCATCGCCTCTATGAGCTGATCTGGAAGCGGACCATCGCCTGTCAGATGATTCATGCCACCATTGACACCGTGGCAGCCGACATGAGCTGTGGCGATGGCAATAACTTTCGTGCCAATGGCTCCACGGTTGCCAATCCGGGCTTTATGACGGTCTACATGGAGAGCGTGGATGATGCCAAAAAGGGGGATGGCGACGAAAAGTTACTGCCACCTCTGGTTGAGGGTGAGCAGATCACCCTGAACAAGATTCGTCCGGAACAGCACTTCACTGAGCCGCCACCGCGCTACAGTGAGGCCAGCCTGGTCAAGGCCCTGGAAGAGCACGGCATTGGCCGCCCCTCTACCTATGCCTCGATTATTTCGACGCTTCAGGACCGTGAATACGTCCAACTGGAAAAGAAGCGCTTCTATCCCACCGATGTTGGCCGGGTGGTCAAGAAGTTCCTTACCCAGTACTTTACCCAGTACGTGGATTACGACTTCACCGCCAAGCTGGAGGATGAGCTGGATGCCATCTCCCGTGGCGAAGAGGAGTGGATTCCCCTACTCAGACAGTTCTGGTCCCCCTTCAAACAGCGCATCGACCACACCGAAGAGAATGTTAAGCGCAGCGACGTGACCCACGAAGCACTGGAAGAGGCATGCCCCACCTGCGGCAAGCCACTCTCTATCCGCTTGGGACGCCATGGCCGCTTTATCGGCTGCACCAACTACCCGGAATGCGATTACACCCGCGACCTGAACGGCGACAAGAAAGAGCAGGAAGCACCGGAAATCGTCGCAGACAGAAAGTGCCCGGAATGCGAATCCGACCTGGTCATCAAACGGGGAAAATACGGCAAATTCATTGGCTGCAGCAACTACCCCAAATGCCGCCATATCGAACCGCTTGAAAAACCGGAAGATACCGGCGTGGAATGCCCAAAATGCAACAAGGGCACCCTGATGAAACGGAAATCACGGCGGGGAAAAATTTTCTACTCTTGCTCAACCTATCCCGATTGCGATTACGCCACCTGGAATGAACCTATAGCAGAACCCTGCCCCAGCTGTGGCTGGCCGGTCCTGACCATCAAGACAACCAAGCGCAAAGGAACCGAGAAGGTCTGTCCACAGAAGGAGTGCTCATTCGCCGAGCCGATGGAAGAGGATTAGCCGCTCACGACTCATCGGTGAGCTGCTCTG
>JAPHUG010000406.1 GCA_026197195.1 Sedimenticola sp. | reverse complement strand
GTTTACGATGGGCCAAGGCGCTTTGCCAACGAAGCAGGGACTGTATGATCCCCGTAACGAACATGATGCTTGTGGCGTCGGTTTTGTCGCTAATATCAAAGGCCGTAAGAGCCGAAAGATAGTTGAGCAGGGATTAGAGATCCTCGAGCGCTTGACTCATCGAGGTGCGGTCGGTGCCGACCCTCGTGCAGGCGATGGGGCAGGCATACTTATCCAGATTCCGGATGATTTCTTCCGTACGGTGGTGGATTTTGAGTTGCCTGAGTTCGGCAGCTATGCCGTGGGCATGCTGTTCCTGCCGCGAGATGAAGCCTCCAGGGCGAGAGCCGAGGCGACCGTCAACCGGTTTGTAGAAGACGAAGGCCAGGAGGTGATTGGCTGGCGTGATGTCCCTACCGAAAGTGAAGGCCTGGGATACAGTGTCAAGCCTACCGAGCCTAAGATTAAGCAGCTCTTTATCGGGCGTGGCGCCAACTGCGCCGACCAGGCAGCGTTTGAGCGTAAACTTTTTGTTGTCCGCAAGCAGATAGAAAAGGTTATTCGTGAAATGGGTCTGGAACGGGGTGATGCCTTCTATTTCACCTCCCTCTCTTCCCGTACGATTACCTACAAGGGCATGCTGTTATCGGATCAGGTGGGTGAGTTTTATCCTGATTTGAAAGATGAGCGCATGGTTTCAGCGCTTGCACTGGTCCATCAGCGCTTTTCCACCAACACCTTCCCTACCTGGGATCTGGCACACCCGTTCCGCATGATCGCCCATAATGGCGAAATCAATACCATGCGTGGCAATGTCAACTGGATGGCGGCGCGTAAACATGCGATGTCCTCAGAGATTCTGGGTGAAGACCTCTCCAAGGTGTGGCCACTGATACCCGAAGGTCAATCGGATTCGGCTTGTTTCGATAATGCACTGGAGTTGCTGGTTCAGGGTGGTTATTCACTGGCCCATGCCATGATGATGCTTATTCCTGAGGCCTGGTCTGGTAACCCGCTGATGGATGAAAAACGCCGGGCGTTCTATGAATATCATGCGGCGTTGATGGAGCCTTGGGATGGTCCTGCTGCGGTGGCGTTTACCGATGGCAGACAGATTGGTGCCACGCTGGACCGAAATGGTCTGCGCCCTGCGCGCTATCTGATTACCGATGATGACATGGTCATGATGGCCTCCGAGATGGGTGTGCTGGATATTCCAGAAGAGCGGATTATCAAGAAATGGCGCCTGCAGCCCGGAAAAATGTTCCTGATTGATCTTGAGCAGGGGCGGATTATTGATGATGCTGAGATCAAACAGCAGCTCTCGTCCGAGCATCCCTACCAGGAGTGGCTGGATCAGACCCAGATCCACCTGGACCAACTGCCTGAAGTGGTGGGTGCCATGTCACCTGATCCCAGTACATTACTGGATAGCCAGCAGGCCTTTGGTTACACGCAGGAAGATATCAAGTTCCTGCTCACGCCTATGGTGTTGACCGGGCAGGAGGCGACCGGCTCGATGGGTGCAGATAACCCACCGGCTGTTTTGTCCAACCGGCCCAAGCACCTGTCGACCTATTTCAAACAGAATTTTGCTCAGGTGACCAACCCGCCTATCGATCCGATTCGTGAAGAGATTGTCATGTCTCTGGTGTCACTGATTGGACCCCGGCCCAATCTGCTGGGGATAGGCCAGAGCGAGCCGAATATGCGGCTAGAGGTCAATCAGCCGATATTGACCAACACGGACCTGGAGCGTATTCGGGATATTGAAGATAACACCGGCGGCGCTTTCCGTACCCGAACCCTGAGTATCTGTTTCAATGCTGACCAGGGCGTACCCGGATTAAAACTAGCACTGGATGCCTTGGGGCATACGGCAGAGAAGGCGGTGCTGGAAGGTTACAACATCCTTATCCTGTCTGATCGTCGTGCCGATGCCGATCACATCGCAATCCCCGCATTACTGGCGGTCTCGGCGGTGCATCATCACTTGATTCGAAAAGGTCTGCGTACCGAGTCTGGGCTGGTTGTTGAGACGGGCGCGGCGGTGGAAGTTCATCACTTTGCCACACTCGCAGGCTACGGTGCTGAAGCGGTCAATCCCTATGTGGCCTTTGATACCATCCAGACCCTGCTGCCTACACTGCCTGAAAAGCTGTGCTTCGAAGAGGCACAGAAACGCTATATCAAGGCGATCGGCAAGGGCCTTAAGAAGGTGATGTCGAAGATGGGTATCTCCACCTATCAATCCTATTGTGGCGCGCAGATCTTCGATGCGGTCGGGCTCTCCACCAGCTTTGTGGATCAGTACTTCACGGGTACCTCTACCATGATTGAAGGTGCTGGCCTGGAAGAGGTGGCTGAGGAAGCGGTACGCCTGCATGCCAATGCCTATGGCAACAATCCGATCTACAGCAAGCACCTCGATGTGGGCGGTGACTATGCCTATCGTCAGCGTGGCGAGGCCCACGCCTGGACACCTGATACGATTGCCAAGGTGCAGCATGCTTCACGGGCAAATGATGCCAAGAGCTATGCCGAATTCTCCCGCCTGATCAATGAGCAGGACGAGAAACTACTGGCGTTCCGCGGCCTGTTTGACTTTAAGTGGGCCGATGAACCGGTGCCACTGGATGAAGTGGAGCCGGCAAAGGAGATCGTCAAACGCTTTGCGACGGGTGCGATGTCTTTTGGCTCCATCTCTTACGAAGCGCACTCCACATTGGCTATGGCCATGAATGCAATTGGCGGAAAGTCCAATACGGGTGAAGGTGGTGAGGAGTCCAGTCGTTTTAACCCGCTGGAAGATGGCTCAACAAATCCGCAACGCTCCGCCATCAAACAGGTCGCCTCAGGGCGATTTGGTGTGACCACCGAGTATCTGGTGAACTCGGATGATATCCAGATCAAGATGGCTCAGGGTGCCAAGCCGGGCGAGGGTGGTCAGTTGCCTGGTCACAAGGTCAACGCTCAGATTGCCCGGGTCAGGCATTCAACACCCGGTGTGGGTCTGATCTCTCCCCCGCCTCATCATGATATTTACTCGATTGAGGACTTGGCTCAGCTGATCCATGACCTGAAAAATGTACAGCCCAAGTCACGTATCTCGGTAAAGCTGGTTTCAGAGGTGGGTGTGGGTACGGTGGCCGCGGGTGTCGCGATGACCGCCAGGTTCGGCGTGACCGGCAAGCTCGCCACATCCGGGTAGGCGAGCACGCCCTCGATTGCACGGTGCTTGGCGTTGACCGGCATCACCGGACCGTCGAAGCCTGC
>JAPHUG010000457.1 GCA_026197195.1 Sedimenticola sp. | reverse complement strand
GAGCGGAGACAAGCGCTAATTTGTCTGAGCCGCTTTAGCGGCGAGTTTATTAGCGCGCCGCTCACATCGAGAAGCGCAGAGGACCCGAAGGGCAGGCTGGCGGGGAGAGACTTTTGGGTACTTTTGGTCACAAAAGTACCTCGCAAAGGCCGAAGCCCATGTGAAACAGATTTTTCATACGGGTAGTTTAGTGAATCCGTCTTGTGCTGCGTTCAGACTCAATTTGGTGGGTAATCAAGGCCATCTTATGCAACCTTGCTACTCAGTGGTGAGGAGAGGTACTACTTGCTATTCCCTTTTTAACAGGAGTCGGAGTCGGCTTTGCCGACTTCGACTCCTTGGTTCCCTCAAATCCTAACGGGTAAAGCCCCGTTCATGTTATGAAATGATCCACCCCCTGTTATAGTAACCACATCCATTCGACTGACAGACAACTACGCACACATGAACGAGATCCTGAATTTTTCAATATCAAACTGGGAGAGCCTGCTCGCCTTCCTCTGGTTCTTGATCTGTTTCTATGGCTACATGTTCTACTCAACACGGATGGCGGCTACCACACACTGCCTCTCCAGCGTCCTGCATCAATATCGCCAAGAGTGGATGGAGCATATGCTGACACGGGATGTGCGGGTAGCAGACACCACCGTGCTGGCCAACCTGGAACGCAGCGTGGCCTTTTTCGCCTCATCAACTATGTTGATCCTGGCCGGTCTGATGACGGTCATGGGCTCCACTGACAAGGTGATCGACATGGTAGCCGACGTACCTTTTGCCATCGTTGCCAGTCGAGCGGAGTGGGAGATCAAACTGGTGTTGCTGGTCGGTCTCTTTATGTACGCCTTTTTCAAGTTCACCTGGAGTCTGCGGCAGTATGGTTTCTGTGCCGTAATGCTGGGGGGTGCACCCACGCCGGACAATCAGGTCTCTGAGCGTGAACGCAAGGCCTACGCCATTCGCCTGGCAAGGGTCGCCTCACTGGCGGCGAATAATTTCAATCAGGGCTTGCGCACCTACTACTTCAGCCTGGCGGTGATCGGTTGGTTCATCAACCCCTGGCTCTTCATGGCGCTGAGTACCGTGATTGTCTGGGTACTCTATCGACGGGAGTTCAAATCCCGCACACTGGAAGAGCTGATTACCAGTCGGGCAGATGAGGCTTCGGCCGATCCCTTATAAGAAAGGCAGTCCCGCCTCTTCATGTCCGCCCAGTTCGGTCAGCTTACGGGTAATCATCTGTTTGACCGGAGGGAAGTTGTTACTCAGTCTCAGCACCAGTCCACGCAACACCTTGGCGGGTACCGAATCATTAGTATAGAGACCCACAATTTCATTGGTACCGGTATACAGCGGCCAGGTCACGTGCTGGTGTTTACTCTGGTACTGTTCCAAGACCTTGAGTGAGCCGATATCCTGCCCCTGAAGGTGGGCCGCCATGATCGTGCGGTATAGGGTGTCCTGCCCCCGCAACCCCAGATTAAATCCATGAGCTGTCACCGGATGCATACCGACAGCGGCATCACCCAACAGGGCATAACGCGGTTTGACGAATTTATTGGCATGCACCGCCACCAGTGGATAGGCGTGCCGTTTCCCCACCAGTTGCATCTTTCCAAGACGGTTCTTGAAACGCCGCTGTACCTCGGCTGCAAAGGCCTCATCGGACTCAGCCTGTATCTGTTGGGCCACATCGGCGGATACAGTCACCACGATAGAAGAGAGATTACCGGATAACGGCAACACTGCCAGTGTGCGCCCATAGTGAAAACACTCATAGGCGATCTGCTCATGGGGCTTCTCATGGGTCATGCGACTGACAATGGCCACGCGGCCAAAGTCCTGCATGGAAGCGGATAGACCAACCTTGCGACGGGACTCTGAAAAACGGCTGTCGGCCGCCACCACCAGTGTCGCCGTCACCTGCTCACCATTAGAGAGAGAGACCGTCGCCTCCTGCTCACCAAGCACCACATCACTGACCGTTGTCTCTGTCAGGATTGTCACGTTGCTGATGGGCTCTACCGCTTCGTAGAGCGCTTTCCGAATAAGGAAATTGGGTACCAGATAGCCCAAAGCATCTGCATCCGTCTTGCTACTGTCGATATCCAGACAGTAAGACGAGTTGCCATTGATCACCTTGGCCTGTTTGATGGGAGAGATTTCATTCGCGGGTATCCGAGCCAGTACACCCATCTCGGTCAAGATCTTCTTCGAAAGGTGGGTCAAGGCGATATCCCGGCCATCAATAGCCGGGGATTGCAATCCTTCCAACGTGGAACGCTCAACCACCAGCACCTTAAAGGGGCTGTCCCCAAGCGAACGGGCAAAACTGAGCCCCGCCGGGCCACCACCTATAATGACAATGTCATACTTCATAAAAGCCTCTTGATCACCGCAGCAGGGAGATGCCCTTTCGAAATTCGTTCCCCATAATAACGGTTACCGATACTGACTTACAGACCTGACACAACAACAATAAACCCTGTTAATTGAGGGTAAATAGTGATCTCTGCCCCACTCTGTTCAATAAGATGGCTATGATTATTAAAGGTTCTCGACAAAGAGGACGATATTAAATCATGATAGATCAACAAACTGACGCTGAAAGGGCGTCTATTAACAGCCTGAATGAATGACTTAAACCACTATGAATAAGTATTCGCTTCTCCCCTACGTGACCTTACTGGTACTACTGGTGCTGCTACCGGAACTGGCACTGGCCAACAAGTTCACCACCATTGGTGGTGGCGTAAGTGGGGCAAGCGATGAAAAAATCAGGATTCTTAAACAGATCGCCTCCTATGCCGGGGTTTTCTTTATCCTATTGGGCGCCATGAGCCTGCTTACCCGTAATCGGTTTGAAGGCTTTATCGGTATGAAGCGAAAGGGTGAAAAGCCATCACCCGGCCCTTATGTCCTCATCGTAATCGGCGCCCTGCTTTCAATCTTTTTCTTTGTCTGAACCGACAGACAAACTCAGGTAATCCACTGAATAATTGGTATATTCCATAACTGCCAGATAACCAGTAGACGGATAGAATGGCTAAAAAGCCAGAGGAGTCATCTATGCGTCTTACACTCACCAGCCTTCTGCTACTGATACCTACACTGGTTTTTGCAGCCAAAGCCCCGCCGCTCCCCGACTACCCAGTCAAACAGATTGGACCAAACAGTTATCTGATTGAGGGCCCCCTTGCCCGTCCAACAGAAGCGAACCAGGGCTTCATGAACAACCCCGGCTTTATCATGACCCCGGCGGGTGTCGTGGTGATTGATCCCGGCGGCAGTGTGCAGATTGGTGAGATGGTCTTGCGTCAAGTGGCCAAAAAAACCGATCAACCGGTTATTGCCGTGTTCAATACCCACATCCACGGCGATCACTGGCTGGGCAATCAGGCGATCCGGGAGGCGTACCCTGCAGCAGCCATCTACGGTCACACTAAAATGCTGGAGCGGGTGAAAAAAGGTGACGGTGAGTCCTGGCGTAAAAGCATGCTCAGCATGACCAATCAGGCCACGGCCGGGACCGTTGTTATCGGGCCGGATCACGCCCTGGAACAGGCCGATGTTATCACCCTGGGCGGCATTACCTTCAATGCCCTGTTTGTTGCTGAGGCACACAGTGATACGGATCTGATGATTGAAGTACCAACTGAAGAGCTTCTGTTTCTGGGTGACAACGTCATGAGCAAGCGTTTCGGCCAGATGACCCACGGCACCTTCAAAGGCAATATTGCAGCGATTGATCTGGCCCTGAAATCCAGGGTAAAAAACTTCGTCCCGGGACACGGCCCGGTTGGTGGACGGGAGATGGTGAAAAGCTATCAAACCTATCTCAGCACACTCCGCGAAAAGGTGGCTGAACTACTGGATGAAGGACTATCTGACTTCGAGATGAAACCCCAGATCATCGAGGCACTGGCGGACTATACCAGTTGGTCTGGGTTTGATGATGAGATTGGCAAACATATCAACCGGGCCTACCTGGAAGTGGAAGCGGAGCAGTTTTAGTCTGAGCGGGAGCGTCGAACTGGGCGCTCCCGCTCAGCATCATCAAGTCGTGTGTTTCAGCTTGTACCCGTTATAGGCATCCACCAGCCCATCCATCGCTTCCTTATCATAGGGGCGCAGCCCTCGCAGGGCCATTCGTTTCTCCCCTTCGCCTACCACCTTGTCACCGGATTTGAGACAGAAACGGACACGTACATCCCCCTTCTTGCCCGTCAGCTGGGCCTCGGTTCCGATCAACTCCAGCGTGGGGTTCTCAATATCCAGACGCTGCAGGTCGATAGACATACTCTGATACATAACCAGCGGACGGGCCGGATTGATCATCACCCCCTCCCGCTCCATCATCGGCACCAAAACATGCAGAAAATTGTGACCAGAAAACTCCACGTAACGACGGGTAAAATCCCAGACCATCGACTGATCGTTTGAGATCTCTCCATCCCGTTCAATGCCAAGATAGAGCTTACCGTTCTCATCTAGCAGGGAGAGATCCTGATGCTGCTGTGGCAGATAGTTCAGGCTCACCCCATCACTTACCATCCCCGAAAAGGTAAAGCACATGCGTTGACTCAAACCATACTTCGCAAGCGTCACGGCAAACAGCAGGTCACCCGGCACACAGAACAGCTTGGCGTCCTGATCATGGAGTGGGTTGAAATCATCCGCAATCTGCTTGGCGAACTCACTGGCCTGCTCACGGCTGAACTGAATTCCCTTTTCGTCTTGATTGTAATAGTTATCTAATACCATGTTTTTATTCCGGTTTTATGGGTGTTGCCGAGCGCATAATAACAGGTGTTACGATAAATGCCGTAATTTCATCCCCCGACATGACCATGAAAGACGATTTCTTTTTACAAAATGGGGGGTTGATCAAACAAAACGGGGACGCGTAGCGCCATCCAGGGGGCAATACATCTTCTGTCGCTTGGCTTTTGTCACTACGAACCTTACTTTATGGCTCACTCCTCATCAGGAGGGCTACGTTTTGTTATCTGAAAGGAATCCTAAAAACAGCCGCGCTGGCCTTACCCCCCCTCGCCGCAATCCCGCTTGAGTTGTAGGTGGTCTACACCATGCCCGTTACTGATAATTTTAGGGCATCTGGCGCAATGCACAGGGCATTTTACCAATAGGGCTTATCGGTTTACTCCACTTAACAGAACCCCCTGGAGATAAAAACTGCCCACGCTACAAACACTTTCACTCGCAACCCCGATCTTTATACAAGAGTCAAACAGATAGAAACCGACTAACCCTGCGTATGCTTTCAGAGCTAGCATGACTGAATGCATACACCGTATAAATCTTCGGTGGCATCAATAATAGATATCAATTAATGAGGAAGCCCTATGTCATCAACCACTAGAAAAAAAGCCATCAGCATCTGGGCTATCAGCCTGGTCGCCCTGGCCTTTGGTTTACTCACGATCAAATCAGGTGGATCGGTGCTGTTTATGGATGGAACCGCCAGGGAAGAGGCTGGCCACTACATCCCGTTTGTACTCTGGTTTAACTTTACGGCCGGGTTTGTCTATCTCATTGCTGGGGCAGGATTGTTCATGCAGCAACGTTGGGCTGTTGGGCTATCGATTGTTATTACCATTTCCACGTTAATTGTATTTTTATTACTGGGGCTGCATATATTAAACGATGGCCTGTATGAGACCCGCACCGTGGGTGCGATGAGTTTACGGACAGCCGTATGGATGGTTATATCGATTGTGGCCTATAGAAAAATTCTACGTCAGTAAAATCATTTGCATCTTTACTCGACACCTTTCTCGTTGATTTCGCAAGGTGTCAGAGTCGGCATAGCGACTCTGGCACCCGTAGGTTTCGGCACCTGCAGATTTAGTGTCGTGGATAATCAGGCGGGAGATAAACGATAATCACAAGAGACAGCACCACTATGAATGCACTGAGTCTGTTCAACACGATACTTGGGTAACGATTCAGCACTGTCCAGCAGGCCTTGCATCAAACCGGCAAGAAAATCACAGGACTCCGGCTTATTCGCTGCGTGCTTCATGTTTTTGGTATAGCCACTGACCCGAAGCCCTTCACTGTATTGGGCTATTTGTACTAAAGGTGACAAACCAGGGACAAGCAGTAACTCTATGGCATTACTCAGGCTGGAGACATCCCCTTTCACTTTTAGGTTTTTAGAGAGGTGCCTTCCAAAGCCCTGTCCCAGTTCCGACATGCGCTGTGCCCGTTCTGCCTCTGGAATGGAGCCGTCTATTTCGAGTAGTCGTCCTGAAATATTCGGATACCGACTCAGGAGGGAGAAGATCAACATGCGATCACGCATATCTGCATCACCCGCCTCGGAGTCGGCATTTTTAAACCGGGTATCAGCTGACTGGCTGGGTGTTTCAGCAGCTGCCGGGGCCGGTGCTGAGGATTCAACCTCATCATTGCCGCCCTCCAGTAGACCCGCCACGCCTTTCAGCGTTTCCAAATGGCTTCGCAGTTCTTCTGTCGCCAAAACCGGGCCTTCCACATCCAGGATCAGCTTTTTTCCACCTTCGGCTAACGGTTCAAAACTGTGACCCATGGTCGTAATTCCCTTTTTTCGCAGGCCACTCATGACCCGCGCAAGCGCTCCTGCTACATCCTCCAATTTCAAGACAAT
>JAPHUG010000459.1 GCA_026197195.1 Sedimenticola sp. | reverse complement strand
TAGAGCTATTGGTCAGTTTGCCATAATCCTCAATCGCATAGATGGCAGGCAAGGGCTTAATCGCCATCTCATAATAGGCATCCGGTGCCACATCCAGCGCACTCTTAAAGGCCTTTACCTCACTGCTGAAACGATCACGCTGGCCATCACACAGCTCCTGGGCATTGTCCTGACTCATGGTGTGAGAGTCGAAATACTTCTCACAGGGATCACGTACGTAAGCCAACAAATTGCCCAAACCCTGCCAGTTGTGAACAACACCCAACCAAGTCGCATAGTGATACCAAGGCTGCCAGTAGAGGGCATAGTAGTGATCACGATCCATGTGTTTATCCTGCCCGGATACCCAATCACCCAGGTTGTTGATACCTCCCCAGACGGCATTGGCCGCATCGTTGATGGCACCCACCGCAGCAGCCAATACCTCTGCCAGCGGTCCACAAACAGCACTCTTTCCGGGGATGCTGTCCGGGATCAGGCTACAACCCAACTCGGGACCGGCCATGGTTACCAGCTTGACCCAATCACCTATATCACCGCTCCCGATCGCTACCAGCACCTGCCTGACAACCGGCTTACCTTTTGAAACCACCTCAGAAAAGGGACCATCACAAACAAAAGACTTAACCGGACCGGCGGTACTTAATCCAGCCTTACAGACCACCTGAAACAGTACCTCGGTGCCGGTTACCTCCAGGACCTTGATCCATTGACTCTGATAGGCCGCCTGCACCACCTCCACTACTGCACGCACGCCTGGATCTTCCGGCATAAAGCCAGAAGATTGCAGTTCGCCTAAAAGGCACTGTTCTGGTGGTTCATTGACCAGACAGTTGATCAGCTCTTTGGCGTCCACAATGGCAGGATCAACCACACCCGCCAATACCAGGATATCCAGCAGGGTATCCAGCGTATCGGCCTTCGCATTGAACGGCACGCTCAAACTGCACAACACTAAGAGCACGATTGGAAACTTTCGAATTCTATCCATGATCCCTCTCCCCATTATTAGGTGCCACTGATAACTGACACGCTTTATTCGTCCTTAACAAAAGTTTACGTCTAAGGCGAAAAATTTTCTGTTATCTTTTTAACCATATCGTCTGACTGTATGTCGGAGATCAAGTTAAAACGGTTCATAAATATTTCCGAAGAAAACCGCTATGCTTTAAACAAGGTTTTCTTAACTCAACTTGCTGGATTGTGGATGCTGTTATGCCTAAGATTCTACCCACTCTATTTCTCTCTCATGGCGCCCCTGACTTCATCTTAACGGAACATATCGCCAATCAGGCACTGAAAGAACTGGGAAATAAATTTCCTTCACCAACAGCTGTAGTGATCCTATCTGCCCACTGGACAAGTTCACCCGTTTCGATTACCGCAGCGGCAACCCTGCCGACAATTCATGACTTCAGCGGTTTTCCCGATGAGCTTTATCAAATCAGTTATCCAGCCAAAGGGGATCCTGTGCTGGCTCAGCAGATAAGAGAGAGGCTGGAAAAGGCCGGTATCGCCAGCGAACTGAACCATGCGCATGGGCTGGATCACGGCGCCTGGATTCCTTTAATGCTGATCTATCCCGAGGCCGATATACCGGTTATTCAGGTCTCCCTGCCCAAAGGAAACTTTCGTGCATGTGCACAATTGGGAGAAGCATTAGCGCCGTTACGCAACCAAGGCATCTTGATTATTGGCTCCGGGGGATCCGTGCATAACCTGAGCATGATGAACCAACGCGCGCATACCGATGTGTGGGCTAAGAAATTTGAGCACTGGTTACGCAATAGCGTAGAAGGTAATCGATTCGACTGTCTGTTGAATCCGCGGCAATTCACACCTCTCTATGATCAGGCACACCCTACACCCGAACATTTTGCCCCTCTGGTTGCCGCCTGGGCTGCCGGAAATCGCTGCAAGCCTGGCAAACGCTTCCACCACAGCTTCATGTATGGAAACCTTGGTATGGCGATGTACGCGTTTGGTTAATACCCAAGGCGATTTATATCTCATCGTTCGACTATTTTAAGTTTGATTTCATCTTCTGTTGCTAGGCTCTCTCCAGTCAATTTGGAGAGGCATCATGCACAGATCACCCGCTACAGAAATAAAGGTATGGGATATACCGGTACGGTTATTCCATTGGTCGTTCGCGAGTTGTTTTTTTATTGCTTACATCACCGAAGATGACTTTCTAAGTCTGCACAATAATGCGGGCTATGCCATCCTCGGCTTGATCCTGTTCCGTCTTACCTGGGGTTTTATCGGAACAAAGCATGCACGATTCAGCGACTTCATCCAGCCACCCAGTACGGTAGTGGCCTATATCAAACAAGTCATCAGCTTCCGCGCCAAACGCTATCTCGGCCACAACCCCGCAGGGGGTGCCATGGTGTTTGCATTACTACTGGCCTTGACCCTGACCTGCTTAACCGGCCTGGCCACTTATGGCGCTGAACAATCAGCCGGACCGCTTGCAGATTTCATGCGCACCCAGCCCATTGCTATCGGAAAAGCCGCCGAGGAGCTCCACGAATTCCTCGCCAATTTCACACTGCTGCTGATCCTGTTTCATATTGCGGGTGTGTTAGTAGCCAGTTTTCAGCATGGTGAGAACCTGATTCGCTCCATGTTTACGGGCCGTAAACAGCTCACTGATTAATTCACTCAACACAGGTACGTCCATGAACCCGCTAACACTCATACCGTTATTGCTTGTCACACTATCAACACAAGCCTCACCCACGTCTGATGCGTTATTGGAGCGCTACAGCAAACAAGGTGCCGGTCCATTTAATGCCGATACAGGTAGACAACTCTGGCTCAGTAAAAAACCGTTATCAAAAGACGGTTCCCTGAGAAGTTGCACAGATTGTCACGGTAGTAATCTCAAACAGCCTGGGAAGCACATCCGGACCGGAAAGATCATCGCCCCCATGAACCCGGCAGCCGCAACCGATCGACTTACTGATCATGCGAAGGTCGAGAAGTGGTTCATGCGAAATTGCAAATGGACCCTGGGACGTGAATGCACAGCTCAAGAAAAGGGTGACCTGATAATGTTTATTCAGCAGCCATAACCCTGATCAGTTCATGTTGTAGGCCTGGAAAAACAGACGGATTTCATCCCACTAATAGGGCCCATCATGAGTTGACCGACCCTTCTCATAATTTTATTCACGAGGTATCACATGAAAAAAACCGCCCTGATCACAACATTGATTATAACTATTGGGCTCATTGCCTTCACCAGTGTAGTCATCAGTAGTAACAGTGATGAAGCGAAATCGATGCGCTCCTGGTTCAAACAGACAAAAAACCAGATCGATCCCTTGCAGATACAGCGCTACACCGATGAGTGTGGGAGCTGTCATTTCCCCTATCAACCCGGACTTTTACCGGCCACCAGCTGGGAACAGATCATCAATAACCTGGACGACCATTTCGGAGAAAATGCAGAACTACCAGAATCCCAGTTAAAGAGCCTGCGTAACTATCTTCTCAATAATGCAGCGGGAAGAACCCGGTACGGACTACCGAACAAAATCATGGCTGCACAGGGCGATCACCCCTTACCCTTGCGTATAACCGAGCTGCGTTATTTCCTTCATGAACACAGTGAGATTCCAAGCAAGATGGTTCAGGATAACCCTAATGTGAAATCATTCAGCAACTGTGACCGTTGTCATCAAAGCGCAAGGCAAGGTCTATACGACGAACATGACGTGAGAATTCCCGGCGTTGGCAGATGGGATGACTAAAAACTAACAG
>JAPHUG010000226.1 GCA_026197195.1 Sedimenticola sp. | reverse complement strand
TTCTTCTTCACCCTGACCCGCAAGATAGTCGGAAATATTGGCTTTCTACTGCTGTTTCAGCTACTCACCTTCTGGCTGGCATACAGTCATATCCAGGACACGCGGTCTCTACTCAAAAGCGGCACAACCGATGCCGGCCTGATTGAACAGCTGACCACCCAGCTTGATGGCCACCTGACCACCCTTATCATCTTGACACTGATCAGCGTAGCTGCTGCGGTTGGCATTATGGGTTACATGCGCCATCTGTTCCTGCGGCCAATTAAAAACATCACCGCAATACTGAGTGGTATTACAGAAAAAGATGGTGATATCTCGGCCACCCTGCCGATCACGACACAGGATGAGATAGCAGACATGGCGCGCAGTTATAACGCCTTCGCTGACAGTCTCCGAAATATTATCGACAAAACCCGTCGCCGCACGGTCAGTGTTGCCCTGGGCTCCACCAAGCTGGACAAGATGATCCATAGCGCCCATCAGCGCGTCGATGAGCAGGAGATGAATGCCACACAGGTCTTTCAGTCAAGCAGCGAAGCCACGCGCGCCATTGATGAGATAGCCCGCCATACCAATATGATCTCTCAACAGAATGGTGCCAATCTGCAAGAGGCCAATGACTCTTCTGCTCGCCTCTCTAAAGTGACTGAGCAGGTGGCTGCCGTCAGCCATCTACTCAGCGGCTTCAATGACACTGTCAACCTGCTGAGCAAGAACTCTGAAAATATTCGCACCATCCTTACCATGGTTCAGGAGTTCTCCGACCAGACCAATCTGCTCGCCTTGAATGCCGCCATTGAAGCGGCCCGGGCGGGAGAGAATGGCCGGGGTTTCGCTGTCGTCGCCGATGAAGTGCGCAACCTCTCCCATAAAGTGAACAATGCAACAGGTGAGATCAGTAAAAACATCAGCGAAATGACCAGCCTGGTCGAAAACACCAAGAAGGGTACACAAGAGATCCAGCAGTATACCGAAAGCACACAGGATGTTATCGGTGATACCGCCCTGCAGTTCCAGAAGATGGTTAACGATTTTGACAACGTCAATACACAGCTCATTGAGATCAGTGCCGCTATAGAAGAGCTCTCCATCACCAACAAAGAGTCCCATCGCAATGTCAGTACCATTGCCGATCTAAGCAAAAGCATCAAGGCTGACATGGATGAATCACAGGCCTACTCAGAAGAGCTTGAGGTCGCCACCGAACAGACTCAGGAGCTGCTTTCACGCTTCATCATCGGTCATGGTGGTTTTGAAAACATGATTCAGACAGCAAGGGGCTGGACCAGCCAGGTACAGCAGGCGCTGAATGAACTGGCGGCACGTGGGGTCAACCTGTTTGACACCAACTATCAGGCGATACCCAACACCCATCCACAGAAATACACCATATCCTACGGCAACGCCTACGAACCCGTTATTCAGCCGCTGATCGACCAGTTTGTAAAAGATCGGCCTGATTTCATCTATGCCGTGCCTATTGATAAAAACGGCTACCTGCCGGCCCATCACAGTCACCTATCCAAACCCATGACCGGCAATTTTGAAACCGACAACATCAACAGTCGGCATATGAAGATCTACAACACCAACCGGGCAGAGGTTCGCCGTGCAGCCAACACCCAGCCCTTCTTGTTACAAACCTATATCCGGGATACGGGTGAAGTTCTAAATGACCTCTCCTTCCCACTCTATGTCAACGGCAAACACTGGGGCGCACTTATCCTGGGTTTCAAACCTGAGCAGTTACTGGAACGGGGCTGATAATAGAACCATCCAACCTCATGGGGTCGTTTAAGATACGGCCCCATGAAACCCCATACTCCGCTATAATCCCCCTTCTGCCGACATATCGCCAAGCCAGACTCAGGGGAACCCCATGCAAATTCAGTGGTATCCAGGCCACATGCACAAGGCCAGTAAAGAGATAAAAAAGACCCTGCCACAGGTAGACGTCATTATTGAAGTACTGGATGCCCGCATACCCTTTAGCAGCACCAACCCGATGCTCTCCAGCCTGCGCGGAGAGAAGCCCTGCATCAAGGTATTGAGTAAGAGTGATCTGGCTGATACAACAGTCACCGAGCAGTGGCAACAGTATCTGGAATTAGAGCAAGGTGTCAGAAGTATCGCCATCTCATCAGAACAACCCGCCACACTGCAGCAGTTACCCGCCCTCTGTCGCAGTATGTTTCCCTCAAAGGCAAAAAGCATCAAAGGCATCCATGCCATGATCGTGGGCATTCCAAATGCCGGAAAATCAACGCTGATCAACATCCTGGCCAAACGCACTATAGCCAAGACAGGCAACGAACCCGCGGTTACCAAACATCAGCAGCGCATCAACCTGGGCGATGGCATTATCCTTTCAGATACACCGGGCGTACTCTGGCCAAATATTGAGAACCGCAACAGTGGCTATCGTTTAGCCGCCACAGGTGCGATCAAAGACACCGCCATGCAGAATGACGATGTGGCCCACTTTACTGCCGAGTATCTACTCAAGGCCTATCCTGACGCGGTTAAAGCACGCTACCAGCTGGCAACACTTCCAGAGACTGAATATGAATTACTGGAAGCCATTGGAAAAAAGCGTGGCTGCCTGCGGGGTGGTGGATTCGTTGACATGGACAAGGTCAGTAAACTGTTATTGACCGAGCTTCGCTCAGGCAGTCTGGGTCGCATCACATTAGAAACTCCGGCCATGATGGAACTGGAGATAAAAGAGACCGCGATTATCCAGGCCGAAAAGGCGGCCAAGCGCGAGCAACGTAAAGCGATGCGAAACGCCAAGAAAAGAAAATAGCACCCTTGCGTTCACACCCGCACCCAGCCTGCAAATAACCTATTCCACACTACCCAACGACATCACTCTGATTGGGCCGTCAGGGCAGCAATATCGTTGCACCTGTGGTGTTCCTTGCCTCGAGATCCTGATGGGCCTGTGCCACATCACTCAAGGCATAACGCTGTCCGATATGCACCTTCACCACACCCCGTCCGACCACATCCATCAGGTCATCGGCCGACGCTTCCAACAGCGCACGATTTCTGACATAGGTAGCCAGCGTTGGCCGTTGTACATAGAGTGAACCCTTCTGTGCCAGAAGCCCTAAATTGAAATCGGTAATAGGACCCGATGCGTTGCCAAAACTGACCAGGGTACCGGTCGGCCGCAGTGAATCGAGCGCCGCGTTCAGTGTGGCCTGACCCACAGAGTCATAGACAGCCGCCACACCTTCGCCGCCGGTGATCGCCTTCACCCGGGCCGCCACATCCTCTTCTGCATAGAGGATGGTGTGATGACAACCCTGCGCTTTTGCCAGTCGTGCCTTCTCCTCAGATCCCACGCAACCAATAACCGTAACACCCAAGTGATCCGCCCACTGGCTCAAAATCGTGCCTACCCCTCCGGCTGCCGCCATCAACAGAATGGTATCGCCCGACTGGACGGGATAAGAGTTTTTCAGGAGATAGCGGGCCGTCATGCCCTGCAACATCATGGCTGCTGCTGTTTCATCACTAATGGTATCGGGAAGCTTGATCAGTTTATCTGCAGCAACCAGGCGCTCTGTTGCATAGGCACCCAACACCATGGCATAGGCGACGCGGTCTCCGGGTAACAGCGCTGT
>JAPHUG010000115.1 GCA_026197195.1 Sedimenticola sp. | reverse complement strand
CCCACTGCCCACTCCAGTGCACCGCTTGCGCGGAACATACCAACAGCTACCAGTATAGCCACAAGATAAGGGATGATTTTCAGGGCGACCTGAAAACCCTCTTTGGCACCCTCTACAAAACTTTCATAGATGGGGACCCTACGAATCACACCAAACAGAAGAAAACCCAACATCAGGCCCGGTAGAATCCAGGGTGAGATCACCTGACCATATAGAACCGTTAGGGGTATCAGCAATAAAAAACCCAACAGAGCCAATAAAGACACCCAGGCGGGATACCCGTCAGAATCAGCGTCAGACAATGTGACCTTATCTTCTGTTGCTTCAATCGAAGGCTCGTTTTCCTCAGTGACGGCTTCCGTTATGGGGAAAAAGCGTCGATAGCTTTTTACCGCAATCACAGCCGCTACGGTTGAGCATAGGGTTGCAAACAGTGTGGTTGGTAAGATACCCGCCGGGTCGGCTGAACCGGCCGATGCCCGAAGGGCAATAACCCCTGTAGGCAGCAAGGTGATGCTTGAGGTATTAATCGCCAGGAACAGCACCATGGAGTCTGTTGCACAGCCTTTTACGGGATTCAGGCGATTCAGTTCTTGCATCGCCTTGATGCCAAAAGGGGTTGCGGCATTGCCCAGCCCCAACATGTTCGCTGACATATTCAGTATCATGGCACCCATAGCCGGGTGATCAGCAGGCACATCGGGAAACAATCGGACCATTAATGGACGGATCAGTTTGGCGAGAATTTTCAACAAACCGCCCTGCTCTGCAATTTTCATTAATCCGAGAAACAGGGCCATGACACCGACCAGTCCCAGCGCCAGCTCAACGGCCCCGGTCGCGGAATCAATCATGGCACTTGATAGTGCATCCATCGGAGAGACGTCTGAGCCTGTTGTATAAAACTGGCGCCATGCTGCGGTCAGGAAAGCAGAAAGCACGAGTACAAAAAAAACAACATTCATGGCTAGCTATCCCGATCGGTAACGCTTAAACGAAAGTAAAGGGGATGATGGTCGCCAGTACTGAACCGGATCGTTTTAAAAAAGTACACCATGAATAATCGTCCTTAATAGAATGGCCACGATGGCGCCGTAAAGGGCTGGTCGAAGTACAGCGGCTACTCGGGGACCGGCTGAGATCAGAATGGCAATGCCCACAATATCAAAAGGGCTGATCAGAAAGCCAGCCAGTCGATTCAACTCAGAGAGCGTGAACAGATCATTCTGCACAAACTCCATGGTAACACCCATCATTGCCGTGCCCCCGGCGATAAATTTAGTCACGATGGGTAGCAAGGCCTCAGAAGGGAGGCTAAACAGGGAAAAGATGGGTGCCAGTATCGGTTCGAGCAGGTCCACTACCCCGACGCTACGCAACAGATTGACCAGCAGCAGGGCCAATATCAGCATGGGCACAGCACTGACGGAGATCTCTATCGCCTCTCTACCCGCCCGATTAATGACTGACAGCAGACTCAAGGTGCTATCCGCTACAGGATGATTGGGCTTGGGTTCAGGTAGAACCTCGTTATCGTCCAGTGTTTTTGCAAAGAGATAGTAAGTCAATGAAGCACCAAAAATGCCACAGACTGCCGAGATCAAGATGGTCGCCAAGCCATTGAGCCCTACCGCCGACATGGGAAACACCACGTTGGCCTGAGCGCAGGAGAGCACCATAGCAAGGGAGGCTGCTATGTGGCGTTTCGACGTACCCCCTCTATCCATGATCGCGAGGGTGGCAACCGGTGCGGCAAAACTGACAAAGAGGATTTGTATAAGTGCAAAGATCCCCAGGTCAGGCAAACCAAAGGGGTGTAACAGCGGGGAGAGTTTATCGGTAATCCAATCCAGTACGCCTTTAGCTTCCAGCAGGCGCATAAAGGTCAGCATTACCACCATGACAGGCAGAAAAACAAAGAAGGCCAGCTCTACACCTGCCTTGCCTGAACGTAGGATTATCTCTGCAAACTCACTCATCTTGTCACACTGTCTTTATTTAGTGACAGTGCGAGTCTTCTTTAACCGTGATACAATCAACCCCGATACTGTCTATTACCGAGGCGCAACTATACCGCAGATAGGTGGAAGCCGGTAGCGAGTGGGATTTGGGGGAAACTCTGTGCTACCGACTCCCAAAACAGTGATCAGGATGCCTTTAGTTTTGTGACGTTACCCTCTTCCATTGGGATTTCAGCCATGACCTCTGGTTTACCTTTACACGCCTGCATGACTAACTCCTTGTTTCTGGCGAGTACCAGACCAAACTCCTCGGCGGCCTTTTCATCTACCTGAGGCACAACCTTCTCCAACAACATAGAAAACTGTTCAGCCAGCTCTAGCATTTTGTCGTGGGCATCGGCCTCTTTCTTATTATCAAACATGCTG
>JAPHUG010000507.1 GCA_026197195.1 Sedimenticola sp. | reverse complement strand
AACAGTTGTATGAACTTCTTGATTTTTACCATGCCGTAGAGCATTTGGGTAAGGTGTGATCAGCGTCAATTATAATTCCCGCCGAACGACAATTAGAATTCCCGAAATTTAAAGAATCAAAAAAAATGGTAAAAGCCTCCAAATCTTACTGAAGGAGTGATTTGGATGGTAACAAACCAACAAGTGAGGAGGTTGTTCAAGTTGATTCAATCTGAGAAGGATTTCGGGATCGCAGCAATGAAAGCAGGTATGGATGAAAAGACGGCTCGAAAGTACCGTGAAATTGGTAAATTACCAAGCGATCTTAAACAGGAACACGACTGGCGGACACGTAAAAACCCGTTTGAAGACGTATGGGATAGTATCAAAGCAATGTTATCAATAAATTCGGGGTTGGAAGCCAAAACCATTTTTGAGGATCTTCAGCGCAAACAGCCCGGCCGATTTGCCGATGGTCAGTTAAGGACCCTGCAACGACGGATCAAGCATTGGCGGGCAACAGAAGGTCCCTGCAAAGAAATATTCTTTGCACAAATACATAAACCAGGCGAACTATGCCAGTCTGACTTCACGCATATGGATAAGGTGGGTGTCACCATAGGCGGCGTTCCCTTTGATCACATGATCTATCATTTTGTTTTAACCTATTCTAACTGGGAAACCGGGAGCATATGTTTTTCTGAAAGTTTTGAAAGCCTGAGCCATGGCCTGCAAAATGCCTTATGGAACCTGGGCGGTGTTCCCCATCGTCACCGTACAGATCGTTTGGCGACCGCTGTTAACAAGGAGACCCACCCGGAAGAGTTCACCCGCAGGTATCAGGATCTTATGGACCATTACGGCCTGACACCTTGCAAAACGAACCCATACAGTCCCAATGAAAATGGTGACGTGGAGCAGCGCAACTACCGATTCAAAAAGGCTGTTGACCAGGCCCTTTTGCTAAGAAACAACCGGAATTTTAGAGACCGGGAGGAATACGAGCGTTTTCTGTCCAAACTGTTTGGACAACTGAATGCCGGCCGAAAAGACCGCCTTGCAAAAGAACTTGAAGTTTTGCGTCGGCTGCCCAAAACCCGAATCGACTCATGTAAAAAACTGGATCTGAAAGTCGGTCCCGGTTGTACAATACGGGTTAATCACAACGTATACTCAGTGAACAGCAGACTTATAGGAGAAAAAATACAGGTCCGCCTTTACATGGAATACCTGGAAATTTGGTACGGGCAAAAAAAAATCGATACCGTGCCACGGTTACGGGGCGAGGGGAAGTACAAAGTCAATTACCGGCATATCATTGACAGCTTGGTCAGAAAACCGGGGGCGTTTGAAAATTATCGATATCGTGATGCCATGTTCCCCACCAGTCGTTTTCGGATCGCTTATGATTGCTTAAAAGAGCGCTATACCGTTCAAAGCGCTGCGTCAAGATATCTGAAAATTTTATACCTTGCCGCAAAAGACAGTGAAGTGGCTGTGGACAATGCCTTGACGATTTTAATTAATGAAGGCCATGAGATCAGCAAAGATGCGGTCCAGCGTCTTATGACATCTAATACCCCTGTTGCCGGGCCGGATGATATCCATATCCCGGCCATTGATTTAAGCAGTTATGACAAACTTCTCAAAATGGTGGAGGCATGATGAGCGACAGAGACCAGATTGTAAACCATCTTAAAAGTCTGCACATGCCGACCATGCGCCGCAGCTATGAAGAAACGGCAGATCAGGCCCGGGCTGAGTCATGGGGGTATGAGCACTATCTTTTGCAGTTGCTGAATCTTGAATGTGAAGTGCGTTGGCAAAACCGGATAGCCAGAAACCTTAGGGCATCCAAGCTGCCGCCCTCGAAGACCTTTGAGAATTTTGATAAAAAGCGTCTTCCCATAAAGGTCGCTAATCATTTGAATGTACTGATCGACGGCTCTTTTTTAAATCGATCTGAAAACATTTTGGCCTTTGGGAATCCCGGAAGCGGGAAAACACATCTGTTATGTGCCATTGGTCATGAATTGATTGCACAAGGAAAACAGGTCCTTTTCATTCCTTGCAGCAGTCTTGTCCAGGATCTGCTGATCGCCAAAAGGGAACTTGAGTTGACAAAAAAGCTCAAAAGCCTTTCCAGGTTTGATGCCGTGATTATTGATGATATCGGATATGTCCAGCAAAGCCGGGAAGAGATGGAAGTATTGTTCACCTTCCTGGCAGACCGGTATGAGCAAGGCAGCCTGATGATCACCAGCAATCTTCCCTTTTCTAAGTGGGAACAGATTTTTAAGGACCCTATGACAACTGCTGCGGCTATTGACCGGCTTGTTCACCACAGCATTATCTTCGAATTGAATGTTGAAAGTTATCGCATGGAACAGGCCCAAAAGGAGTCAAAATGATGCCGGCGCATGAATGGGGTACACCATATACCCGGGAAGAGATCGTAGAAATTGTTAAAATGATACGGTTGCATTTATATAACAGGGGCCTTCATTGTGGTGCCTGGGTCATTAGAAAGCAAATGGAGGATGGGAATATCCGGCCAACACCGTCTGTAAGTACGATTGGGCGTATATTATCACGTCATGGTTTAACACATGGCAGAACCGGTTTTTTGGAAGATCCCCTTTAAAAAAAAAGTGGAGACTAACGGTCATTTTTGAATACAAAAATCACCTGGGTTTTTTGATAATTGTACTACGGTTATCTATAACCGTTTAACTTCAAGGCTTTCAGGTGTTTTTTGTTAGAAAAGGAGACAGTATGCGTGGCGGATATAGAGGAAAACCAAAACCCAAATTGCCGGCTCATCTAAAGCGGGTTCCTGTAAATGCCCGAATCCAGAAGTGGATGCTTGATGAACTCAAAAGAAGGGGTGAGGTTGGGATAGTTTTGGAATATATACTGATTGAAGCGGGTTTTAAGTACCAACCAGAAAAATGAAGAAAGGCCCAATGCCTCCGGCGGCCCTACGGAGTATTT